>NZ_JBMNDO010000221.1:0-4727 GCF_052542855.1 Streptomyces sp. SAS_281 | reverse complement strand
GTGCGGGGCCGCGCGCCCGGGCCCCTCGGCGTGTTCGGTGCGAGCACGGGCGCGGGGGGCGCGCTCCAGGCGGCGGCCGTCGTGGGCGCGGACCGGGACACGGGCTTCGGGGCGGTCGTGTCGCGGGGCGGCCGGCCGGATCTGGCGGGTGCCCGCCTGAGCGAGGTCCGCTCCGCCACGCTGCTGCTCGTGGGAAGCCGGGACACCGGGGTACTGGACCTGAACCGCCGGGCCCAGGCGGCGCTGTGCTGCGAGAACCGGCTCGACGTCGTCCCGGGCGCGACGCACCTCTTCGAGGAACCGGGCACGCTGGACTACGTCGCCGAGCGGGCCCGCGCGTGGTTCGTCGAGCACCTGGCCGAGGGGTCCGCCTGACGCGGCCAGGAACGCGCCCGGTCCGCCGTTCCGACGACAATTTCCGGGGCGAGGCAACCCCGGGCGCCGATCCGTGGTCTTGATCCACAGCAAGGCGGCACGCCGCACACACGACCACTCTCGCCCCTCCCCCTGAGCACGGACCGGGAATCCGGCCAACTATGCGCTATGTGTATACATGCACTGCATAGTCATGGCCGAGGCCGCCGTGCCCGCGCGAAAGGCTTCCATGCACAGCAAGGCACTGGCGCCCGAATACCAGGGCGCCCTCACCAAGATGTCCGTGAACGCCTCGCTCACGGACGTACTCGCCGAGGGCGTACGCCACTTGGCCGAGGCCGAACGCTCCGGCTCCGCCCGGGAAGTGGCCCGCGCGGGTCTCGCCGTGGCCGAGGCGCACCGCAGGCTCGGCCAGGTCCGGGACGCCGACGCCGCGTGGAAGGCGAGTTACCGCGCCGCACGCGCGGCGGACGACGCCGGGGCGATGGCCTGGGCCCTGTGGAGCGGCGGCACGCTGGCCCGCCAGCGCGGCCGGCTCCGGCTCGCGTTCCGGCTCCTGGGCCTGGCGGCGGACATGGGCAAGCGGGGCGGTGACGTCGTCGCCCGGGGCTACTCGCTCGCCGGCCTCGCGGAGACCGGGCGCATCCAGGGCGACTACCGGACCGTCGCCGCGCTGCACGAGCAACTGCTCGCCGAGGCGCGGGCACGCGGCGAGGCCCGCCACACCGTCTGGGCCCTGGAGGGCATCGCGCAGATCCACCGCAACACCGGCTCCTTCGACACCGCCCTGGCGATGTTCGAGGAGGCGGCCCAGCTGGCCGGTGACGCCGACGACCGACGGGGCCGGGCCTGGGCGCTGCGCGGCATGGCCGACATCATCTCCGTACGCGACAACGACCCGGACCGTGCGCTGGAACTGCTGGCGGAGGCCGAGGTCACCTGCCGCGAGATGAAGTTGTCGAGCGCCCTGGCGTACAACCACAAGATGCGCGCCAACGTGCTCTACCGCGCCGGACGCCATGAGGAGGCCCGGCAGGGCTACGCGGGGGCGCTGGAGGAGTTCCGGGCGATGGCGGAGCCCCGGGGCGAGGCGCTGGCGCGGCTCGGACTGGTGAAGTCGCTCGCGCGGCTCGGCCGGGACGCCGGGGAGACGGCCGCCGACCTGGACGCCCTGCGGGCCACGCTCGACCGGATCGGGCTGCTCAACGCCCGGGACATGGTCGACCGGGCGTACACGGAGCTGGGCGTGGAGCGCACTGGGGACACGGCGGCGGCCACGGGCGGTGGGCGATGACGTCTCCGACGGCCTCCCCGGTGACCGCACCGCGGATTCTGGCCCGCTGCCGCGCCCTGACCCGCCCCGCTCTGTCCCGGGCCGTGCGCCGACTGCACCCGTGGCACGCCGAGATCACCGCGTTCTCGCTCGGGTGGGACGGGGTGGACGGCGACGATGTGCCGGGCGCCCAGGGCAAGGGCGTACGCCAGGCACTGGCCGTGCTCGGCGCGGAGGCCGTCGGGGCGGAGGCCCGGGACGCGCTCCCCGGAGCGGTCGCCGTCGAGCTGATCCACACCTTCTCCCTGCTCCACGACGACATCATGGACGGCGACGAGACGCGCAGGCGGCGCGCCACCGCGTGGAAGACCTACGGAACCGGTCCGGCGGTCCTCGCGGGGGACGCGTTGTTCGCCCAGGCGGTGCGGACGCTCACCGACGCGCCGGGCAGGCAGTGCGCGCCGGCGCTGCGGCTGCTCGCCGGAACCCTCACCGACCTGGTGCACGGCCAGGCCGACGACCTGCTCTTCGAGACGCGGCCCTGGACCGGTCCCGACGCCGTTCGGGCGCACGAGTACCGGCAGATGGCCGAGCGCAAGACCGGGGCGCTGCTCGGCTGCGCCGCCGGTCTGGGCGCGCTGCTCGGGGGCGCCGGGCGCACGGAGGCCGACGCGCTGGCCGCGGCGGGACGCCACCTGGGCGTGGCGTTCCAGGCGGCGGACGACGTGCTGGGCATCTGGGGCGATCCCGCGGTCACGGGCAAGCCGGTGCACGGCGACCTCGGGCGCGGCAAGAAGACCTACCCGGTGCTCGCCGCGCTCGCCGCCGGCGGACCGGCCGCGACCGAGCTGGCGGCTCTGCTGCGCGGCGGCCCGCTGGACGAAGAGGCGGTGGGGCGGTCCGCCGCGCTGGTGGAGGAGGCCGGCGGGCGGGCGGCCGCCACGGCGGAGGCGCACGGTCACCTGGAGCGGGCGCGGGCCTGCCTGGAGAGCGTTTCGTCGGCGCCCGACGCGCTGGAGGAGATGCTCACGCTGTTCCCGTACGTCGTGGACCGCGCCCTGTGACGCCACCGCGCCGCCCCTCGTTCCGGCGGGCGGCGCGGCCGTCGTCACCGGTGCATCGACGCACCCCTGAGGATCTTGTCCACCGCGTTGCGAGGCCCGTGCACGGCGATCCCGACCAGGTCGAGCGAGTTCCGGTGCACCGCGCGGACCGCTGCGCGGTTGTCGCGGTCGTTGCCCGTCGCGAAGAGGTCCGAGGTGAACACGGACAGCGCGACGCCCCGGCCGACGGCACGGGTGTGGGCGGTGGTCAGCATCTCCTTCGGGCCCTCGAAGACCATGACCGGCTGGCGGAACATCGGCAGGTACGGGGTGTCGTCCGCGTCGGTGCAGGGCTCGCCGATCAGTTCCGGGGCGACTGTGCCGAGGCCGCTGACCAGGAAGGCGGTGACGTTCAGGCGCTGCCAGGTCTCCAGGTCGTTCCTGAGCAGCACGGCGATCTTGGTGTCGAAGCGTACGGGGGCGGGGGCGGTGGTCTCAGCTGTCATGCCCCGAGCCTGCCGGGCCGCCCGGGGCCGGGTCTTGTACGAACTTTGCACGTCGGGGAGCGGTGCCCGCCCGGCGTACGATCGGCGTATGGCCGCAGCACGTCCCGAGATCACCGCGTGGTCGCCACCCGTGGAGGGGATCGCCGAGGTCTTCCACGCGCGTTTCACCGACCACGCGTACCCCATGCACACGCACGACGCATGGACGCTGCTGGTCGTGGACGAGGGCATGGTGCGCTACGACCTGGACCACCACGAGCACGGTGTGCTCACCCACACGGTGACCCTGCTGCCGCCGCACGTCCCGCACAACGGTGCGGCGGCCACCCCCGAGGGCTTCCGCAAACGCGTGCTGTACCTCGACACCGGCCAGGTGGACGAACGGCTGATCGGCCGGGCGGTGGACCGGCCGGTGCTGCACGACCCGGCGCTGCGCAGCCGTATCGACCGCCTCCACCGCACGCTCGCGGCCCCGGGCGACGAGCTGGAGGCGGCGAGCCGGCTCGCCCTGGTCGCGGAACGGCTCGCCCAGCATCTGGGCGGCCGGGTCGGCTCCGCCCCGCACGTCCACGACGGCAGGCTCGCGCACCGGCTGCGCGAGCTCCTCGACGCGACCTACGTCGAGGGCGTCACGCTCCAGGAGGCCGGTGCGCGGCTGCACGCCCATCACACCCACCTGGTACGGGCGTTCAGCCGGGAGTTCGGGATGGCGCCGCACCAGTACGTCACGGGCAGGCGGGTCGACCTGGCGCGGCGGCTGCTGCTGCGCGGGGTCCCGGCCTCGGTGGTCGCCGGGGCGGCGGGTTTCTACGACCAGTCGCACCTGACCCGCCACTTCAAGCGGATCGTGGGTACGGGCCCGGGGCACTACGCGCGGCGTTCGAGCACTCCGCGTACGAAAGCGGCCTGACCCGCGTGCTGGAGGTCGTCCGACAGGACGCTGACCAGCCGCACCCCCAGGGTGACGGGCGGGTCCCACCCCTCGTCCACGACGCGGCCCAGCGCATGGCCGTCCAGGCCGCGGATGTAGGCGAGCGTGTTCTCGTGGACGGCGTCGTAGTACTCCAGGAGCAGATCGGCCGAGCCCACGCGGACGGCCGCGACCTGCTCGCTGCTCTGCCCGTACCCGGTGGCGTCGGCGGGGAGGGGCAGGTCGAAGCGGCCGGCCCAGTCCTGGGCGGTCCAGAGCTGTTCGGTGCCGGCCGCGTCCGCGATGTGGTCGTCCTGGACGCGGGTCAGGTGCCAGACCAGCCAGGCGATCGAGTTGGCGTCGTCGTCGAGCCGGGCGTGGAGGTCGTCGGGGTCCAGGCCTTCGACGGCCGCGTGCACGGTCTCCTTGATGCGGGTGTAGCCATCGGTCAGGATGTCGGTGACGTTCATGCGTTCCACCATGGCCGTTCCCCTTCCCCCGCGCGGCCACCGACACGCACCGGGGCGGGGGGGGGGGGGGGGGGGGGGGGGGGGGGGGGGGGGGGGGGGGGGGGGGGGGGGGGGGGGGGGGGGGGGGGGGGGGGGGGGGGGGGGGGGGGG
>NZ_JBMNDO010000220.1:0-4853 GCF_052542855.1 Streptomyces sp. SAS_281 | reverse complement strand
TGGCGGGGTTGCACGTGGCGGGTGTCGAGCCGCGGTGGGCGGAGTACTTCGCCCCGGCCGGCGCCCACCGCGTCGACCTGCCCACCTACGCCTTCCAGCACGAGCACTACTGGCTGGCCGCTCAGCCGCTGGACAACGTGGCGAGCGTCGGACTGACCGCGACCGAGCACCCCCTGCTCCGTGCGCTCGTCGAGCTCCCCGAAGAGGACGGCTTCGTCCTGACCGGACGTCTGCACGCGGGCGAGCAGCGCTGGCCCGCCCACCACGACCTCGAAGGCGTCACGGAGTTCCCCGGCACGGGGCTCTTGGAGCTGGCTCTCTGCGCGGCGGACCGGATCGGCTGCGGCCTGGTCCGACGCCTCACCGTCGAGGATGCGCTGGTCCTCTCCGGGGAGGCGCCCACGGCGCTGCGTGTGGTGGTCGGCGGGCCCGACGAGGCGGGGGAGAGGCAACTGACCGTTCACTCCCGCCCGGACGGCGCGGACGTGCCGTGGACCCTGCACGCCAAGGGAGTCCTGGCCCTGAGCGCCGGAGTTCCGACGGAGGCGGGGGCGGACGGGGCCGAGGCCGGTGCGGCCTGGGTGGACGGCCCCTGGCCGCCCCTGGGTGCGGCCGAAGTCGACGTGGACGAGCTGTACGAGGAGCTGCTCGGGCGCGGATACGGGTACGGACCGGCGTTCCAGGGGCTCACGGCCGCGTGGCGGCGCGATGACGAGCTGTTCGCCGAGGTCGTCCTGCCCGAGGAGGCCGGCCGGGCCGACCGCTTCGGCGTCCACCCGGCGCTCCTGGACGCGGCGTTGCAGGCGGAGCGCCTGCACACCGTGCACGAGGGCGCGGTGGTCGCACCGGCCGAGTGGCATGACGTGGTCCTGCACGCTGCGGGCGCCACGGCGCTGCGGGCCCGCGTCGCCCCCGGTGACGCGGGCCGGGTCTCGGTGACCCTGACCGACCCGTCCGGTCTGCCGGTCCTGTCCGTGGGCGCCCTTGCGTCCCGCAAGGCCCGGGAAGGCCGGACCACCGGGGTACGCGGCGACGCACTGTTCCGACTGGACTGGATCCCGGCGGACCACACGCGCCCCGCCGGCCAGGACGCGGCCGGCGGCCTCGTGCTGCTGGGCGGGGACCCCACCGGGTCCGTGCCCGCGTACGCCGAGCCGGCCGCGCTGGCGGCGGTGATCAGGGAGGGCGCGCAGGAACCCGCCCTCGCGGTTCTGACGTTGCCGCCGACCGGGGAGGACGTGCCCGGGGCCGCTCGGAAGTTCGCGGAACTCACGCTGGACGCGGTGCGGAAGTGGCTCGCGGAGGAAGAGCTCAACGGCTCGCGGCTGGCCGTGGTGACGCACGGCGCGGTCTCCGTGCACGGTGGCGGCGCGGACGCCGCCCAGGCCACCGTCCGGGGCCTCGTGCGGGCGGCGCAGGCGGAGCACCCCGGCCGGTTCCTGCTCGTCGACCTGGACGTATATCCCGACCGCGAACAGGGCCGCGACCTGACCGCGGTCGCCGGTCACGACGACCCTTGGCGAGCCGTCACATCGGCCGCCGCGACCGGCGAGCCCGAGGCCGTCGTACGCGGCGGAGCCGTACTGGCACCCCGGCTCCGCGCGGTCTCCGGCCGAGCGGCGGGCGCGCGCCCGTGGTCGCCGGACGGCACCGTCCTGATCACCGGCGGTACGCACGGGGTGGGGGCCGCGGTCGCACGGCACCTGGTGTCCGCCCAGGGTGTGAAGCGGCTCGTGCTGACCGGCACGACGGCCGGCCCCCTGGTCGCGGAGCTGAACGCGCTCGGTGCGGAGGTGACCGTCGAGCCGTGCGCCGCCGCCGACCCGGGTGCGCCGGCCCGTCTGCTCTCCCGTATCGGCGACGCGCATCCCCTCACCGCCGTGGTGCACGCCGAGTCGGCCGACCACGACGCGACCATCGGCAGTCTCACCCCCGACGGCCTGACGTCCGTCCTGAACGCCCGGGCCACCGCGGCGTGGAACCTGCACGAGGCCACACGCGACCACCGGCTGGACGCCTTCGTCCTACTGGCCAGCTCGTCCGGACTGCTGCACGGGGCCGGGCAGGCCGCCACCGCCGCCGCGAGCACCTTCCTGGAGGCACTCGCCCACCACCGGCACGCCCTGGGCCTGCCGGCGGTCGTGTCGGCCTTCGGTCCCTGGGCGGCCGACCCCGAACAGCGGACCGGCGAAGCGCCACCCGCCTCGGCAGGAGAGGGCGCATCCGCGGCCAGCGCGTTCGCGGACGGATACGAACGGCGCATGAGCCAGGTGGGGCTGCCGGCCCTCGGCATGGACGAGGGACTGGGGCTGCTCGACGCCGCGGCGCGGTCCGGCGAGCCGGCGCTGTTCCCCATCGGCCTCGACCGGGGCGTCCTGCGCACGCTGGCACGGGAGCTGCCCGACGCGCTGCCTCACGTCCTGCGCGGGCTGGTACCGGTGCACGGGCGCCGGGCGGCGACCTCGGGCACGGCGTCGGCGAACGACCTCCGGCGACGGCTGAACGGGCTGACGCCGCAGGAACGCGAGCAGGAACTCCTGGACCTCGTCCGCACACACGTCGCGTCCGTCCTCGGCCACGCCTCCATGGACGTCATCGAGCCCGGCCGCGCCTTCCAGGAGCTCGGCTTCGACTCCCTCGCGGGCGTCGAGCTGCGCAGGCGGCTCGCCGAGGCGACCGGATTGCAGCTCACCGCCACGCTGGTCTTCGACTACCCGAACTCCCGGGCCGCGGCCGATCACATCGCCGCCGAACTCGCACCGGCCGAGGAGGACGCCGCCCGGTCGCTGCTGACGGAGATCGACCGGCTGGAGGCCGTGCTCGGCTCGTATACGGCGGACGACGCCCACATCCGGATCACCTCACGGCTCGAAGCGCTGCTGCGCAAGTGGCGCGACAGCCATGGAGACCCGGAGACGGCGGAGTCCGGAAGCACGGTCGACGCCGCGACGGACGACGAACTGTTCGGCGTTCTGGACCAGGAACTCGGCATCGCGTAGAGCCGGACGGAACCGGTATGTGCCGCCTCAGGAACTTCCCCACGGAAAACGAGATCGGTCAAGGTGGAGATGAGCAACGACGAGAAGCTCCGCGAGTACCTCAAGCGTGCCACCGCTGAACTGCAACAGACCAAGCGGCGGTTGCGAGACGCGGACGCCAGGCAGCACGAGCCGATCGCCATCGTCGCGATGAGCTGCCGCTACCCCGGGGGCGTGCAGTCGCCCGAGGCTCTGTGGGACCTGGTCGCCGGGGGCAAGGACGCGATCACCACCCTTCCCGAGAACCGCGGCTGGGACGTCGAGGGACTGTACGACCCGGAGCCGGCCACGCCCGGCAAGACGTACTCGCGCGACGGAGGCTTCCTGCACGAGGCGGACCTGTTCGACGCCGACTTCTTCAAGATCGGTCCCAAGGACGCCAAGGCCATGGACCCGCAGCAGCGGCTGCTGCTGGAGACGTCGTGGGAGGCGCTGGAGCGCGCGGGCATCGACCCGCTGTCGCTCAAGGGCACGTCGACCGGTGTCTTCGCCGGCATCGCCTACCACGACTACGTGGGTGACGGTGGCATCGGCGGCCTCGCCAGTGTCGCCTCCGGGCGGGTTGCCTACAGCCTCGGTCTTGAGGGGCCGGCGGTGACGGTGGACACGGCGTGTTCGTCGTCGTTGGTGGCGATGCACCTGGCGGCGCAGTCGCTGCGTTCGGGTGAGAGTTCGCTGGCGCTGGCCGGCGGTGTCACCGTCATGGCGACACCCCGCGCCTTCGTCGGCTTCAGCCAGGACCGTGGCCTCGCCCTCGACGGCCGGTGCAAGTCGTTCGCCGCCGCTGC
The DNA here is from genome assembly GCF_052542855.1 of Streptomyces sp. SAS_281. NCBI lineage: Bacteria > Bacillati > Actinomycetota > Actinomycetes > Kitasatosporales > Streptomycetaceae > Streptomyces > Streptomyces sp. SAS_281. The sequence goes on along the minus strand of NZ_JBMNDO010000220.1, from coordinate 1,027 downwards.
CGACGGCACCGGCTGGGGAGAGGGCATCGGGATCCTCGTCCTGGAGCGCCTGGAAGACGCGCGACGCAACGGGCACCCGGTGCTCGGACTGCTGCGCGGTTCGGCGGTCAACCAGGACGGTGCGTCGAACGGTCTGACGGCCCCCAACGGCCTCGCCCAGCAGCGGCTCATCCGCCAGGCCCTGGCCAACGCGCAGTTGTCGGCCGGTGATGTGGACGTGGTGGAGGCGCACGGTACGGGTACGCGGTTGGGTGACCCGATCGAGGCACAGGCGTTGCTGGCGACGTACGGCCAGGACCGGCCGGAGGGCCGCCCGCTGTGGCTGGGTTCGCTCAAGTCGAACATCGGCCACGCGCAGGCCGCGGCCGGTGTTGGCGGTGTGATCAAGATGGTCCTCGCCATGCGGCACGAGTTGATGCCCCGCACGCTGCACGTCGACGAGCCCACCCCCGCGGTGAACTGGTCGGAGGGTGACATCACCCTGCTGACGCGGGAGCGGGCGTGGCCGGTTGTGGAGGGTCGTCCGCGTAGGGCGGGTGTGTCGTCGTTCGGTCTGAGTGGGACGAATGCGCACGTGATCCTCGAAGAGGCGCCTGCGGTTGAGGAGCCCGTGGAGGTGCCGGTTGCCGGGTTGCCGGTGGTGCCGTGGGTGGTGTCGGGCCGTAGTGCGGAGGCGCTGGGGGCGCAGGCGGCGGCGCTGCTCGCGCATGTCGGGTCCCGTCCCGGGTTGGACGTTGTCGACGCGGCGTTCTCCCTGGTGACGTCGCGTGCGTCGTTGGAGCACCGTGCTGTGGTGGTGGGTGCGGACCGGGATGCGTTGGTGAGCGGGCTTGAGTCGGTGGTGTCGGGTTCTGGTCGTGTGGTGGACCGGGTTCGGCGTGGTCGTGTGGCTGTGTTGTTCACGGGTCAGGGTGCTCAGCGGGTAGGTATGGGGCGTGAGTTGTATGGCGTGTTCCCGGTGTTCGCGGAGGCGTTCGACGCGGTCGTGAAGGTGTTGGACGAGCGGTTGGGTGTGTCGGTTCGTGAG
>NZ_JBMNDO010000021.1:0-83876 GCF_052542855.1 Streptomyces sp. SAS_281 | reverse complement strand
ACCCTCACCGTCCAGGACCCGGAGAACTTCGTCGCCATCGTGATCTTCTTCGCGGTGGCCGTCGCGGTGGCCTCCGTGGTGGATCTCGCCGCCCGCCACCCCTGTCAGCCGGTCCGGGCCAGTCCGACGCCGTATCCGTCCGCGTCGCGCACCGGGGCGTCGAAGAGGCGGTTGGCGGGTCGCGGCAGTCCGTAATGGCCGCGCAGGGTGCTCGCGGTGTACTCGGTGCGGAAGAGGCCGCGTTCCTGGAGGATCGGGACCACCCGGTCCACGAAGAGTTCCAGGCCGGACGGGAGCACGGCGGGCATGATGTTGAAGCCGTCGGCGGCCCCGCTCCCGTACCAGTGCCCGATGGTGTCGGCGACCTGCTCGGCGGTTCCGGCGAAGGTGCGGTGGCCGCGCCCGCCGCCGAGCCGCCCGATGAGCTGCCGTACGGTCAGCCGCTCGCGCCTGGCCAGCTCCACGACGAGCGTGTAGCGGCTCTTGGCGCCCTCGATCTCGTCCTCGGTGGGGATGTCCTCGGGCAGTTCCGCGTCCAGGTCCAGGTCGTCCGGGTCGATCCCCAGCTGGCGGGCGAGCTGCCGCTTGGCGTACTCGGGGACGATGAGGCCGTCCAGTTCGGCGTCGAGCGCCAGCGCCTCGGCCTCGGTGTCCGCGATGACGGGCACGATGCCCGGCAGGATCTTGACGCCGTCGGGGTTGCGGCCGGCGGCGACGGCGCGCTCCTTGACGTCCTTGTAGAACGCGATGCCCTCCTCCAGCGTCTGCTGGGCGGTGAACACCGCCTCCGCGTACCGGGCCGCGAAGTCCTTGCCGTCCTCGCTGGAGCCGGCCTGCACGAGCAACGGGTAACCCTGCGGCGGGCGTTGCACGTTGAGGGGCCCGTCGACGCGGAAGAACTCGCCCCGGTGCCCGATCTGCCGTACCCGCTCGGCCAGAGCGTGCACCCCGCGCTCCTTGTCGGCGACGACCGCGTCGTCGGCCCAGCTGTCCCAGAGCTTGGTGGACACCTCGACGAACTCACCGGCGCGCCGGTAGCGGTCGCGGTGCAGCGGGGTGTCGTCCAGGCCGAAGTTGCGGGCCGCGTCGGCGCCCGCGGTGGTGACGATGTTCCAGCCGGCCCGGCCGCCCGACACGTGGTCCAGCGAGGCGAACCTGCGGGCCAGGTTGTACGGCTCGTTGTAGCTGGTGGACGCGGTGGCGATGAGCCCGATGTGCCGGGTCGCGCCGGCGAGGGCGGTGAGCAGGACCGTCGGCTCCAGCTTGGCCGCGGGACGGCGGCCGGGATCGCCCATCAGGACCGGGCTGTCGGCGAGGAAGACCGAGTCGAGACGGCCGCGTTCGGCGATCCGGGCGAGGTTCTTGTAGTGCTCGATGTCGGAGTTCGCGTCGGCCGGGCTGCCGGGCAGCCGCCAGGACGCCTCGTGGTGGCCGGTCGACATGAGGAAGGCGTTGAGGTGGAGCTGCTTGCGGTCAGGCGTGCGGGTCATGGGAGTCCTTCGCTTCGGTGCGGGGCTGCGCGACCCCGAGGGCGGTGAGGAGGGTGTCGCGGTATTCCTGGAAGCGGGGGTCGCGGCGGGAGCGCGGGGCCGGGAGGTCGACGGTGAGGTCGACGGAGATCCGGCCGTTCTCCAGGACCAGGACCCGGTCGGCAAGTTCGACGGCCTCGTCCACGTCGTGGGTGACCAGGAGCACCGCGGGGCGGTGGCGTTCGTAGAGTTCGCGCAGCAGGTCGTGCATCCTGATCCGGGTGAGCGCGTCCAGGGCGCCGAACGGCTCGTCGGCCAGCAGGAGTCCGGGTTCGCGGACCAGGGCGCGGGCGAGGGCGGCGCGCTGCTGTTCACCGCCGGACAGCTCGTGCGGCCAGGAGCGGTCGCGGCCCCCGAGGCCGACCTCGGCCAGGGCGGTGAGGCCGCGCTCGCGGGCCTTCGGGCCGCGCAGCCCCAGGGTGACGTTGTCGATGAGCCGGAGCCAGGGCAGCAGCCGGGAGTCCTGGAAGGAGAGCGAGACCCGGTCGGCGACGGTGAGTTCTCCGGAGCCCTCGACCTTGTGGTCGAGGCGGGCGACGGCCCGCAGCAGGGTCGACTTGCCGGAGCCGCTGCGCCCGAGCAGTGCGGTGAACTCGCCCGCGCCGACGGTGAGGTCGAGCTCCTTGAGGATGTCGCGATCGCCGAAGCGGCGGACCAGTCTCCGGGTGCGGACGGCGGGGCGCGGGGCGACAGCCGTCGCGCCGGGGGCGGTCAGCCCGCCAGGGTGCGTCGCCATGACAGGGCCTTCCCCTCGGCGGCGCGTACGGCCGCGTCCGATGCGAAGCCGAAGATCCCGTAGGCCACCAGGCCCACGATGATCACGTCGGACTGCGCGTACTGCTGGGCCTGGAACATCATGTAGCCGATACCGCTGGTCGCGTTGACCTGTTCGACCACGATCAGGCCGAGCCAGGACGCGGTGACGCCGAGGCGCAGTCCGACGAAGAAGCCGGGCAGCGAGCCGGGGACGACGACCTTGCGGATGAACTGCGCGCGGCTCAGGTCGAGTCCTTCGGCGAGCTCGACGTAGCGGCTGTCGATGCCGGTGAGCGAGGCGTACGTGTTGATGTACATGTTCACCGCGACGCCGAGCGCGATGACGGTGACCTTCATCTGCTCGCCGATGCCGAGCCAGAGGATCAGCAGCGGGAGCATGGCCAGGGAGGGGATCGCGCGCTTGATCTGGAGCGGTCCGTCGAGGAGGTACTCACCGGTCCGGCTCAGCCCGGCGGCCACGGCCAGGAGGACCCCGGCGGTCAGCCCGAAGAAGAGGCCGAGCCCGGCGCGCTGGAGGGAGATGAGGACGTTGTCCTGGAGCCGGCCGCCGGCGACGAGGTCGGACGCGGTGGAGAGGACCGTGCCGGGGCCGGAGAGTATCCGGGGATCCAGATAGCCGGTGGCGGAGGCGGCCCACCACACGGCGATCACCAGGACCGGCCCGATGAGCCGTCCGAACGGGACGGCCCGGCCTGGGCCCAGCCGCTTGCGCGTGTCCCTCGGTGCGGTCGGCGGTGTCTTCGCGGGGGCGGCGGCCGCGTTCACCGGCGGGGCGGTGCGGGGTGTGTGCGTCAGCAGCTCGGTCATGACTTCTCCCGGTACCGGGCGGGTACGGCCTGGGCCGCCAGCCCCTCGAAGCGGCGGTCGAACAGCTCGGTGGCGTCCTGCTCCGGTACGAATCCGCCGGCGGCGAGCAGGTCGGCGGTCTCCTGCTCCCAGGCGATGGCCTCGTCCCAGGAGGCCGGGAACAGCGGCTGGTCGAGCGAGGCGACGATGCGCTTGCCGTCCGCCCGGGAGACGCCCTGGTCCTTCACGTAATAGGTGTCGATCCACCGGTCGGTGTTCTCCCAGGCCCAGACCTGCCCCTTGGCCCACAGCGGGATGAAGCTGCGGACGGCGGCGGCCTTGGCGCGGTCGTTCAGCACCTCGTTGGGCGCCCAGAGCACCGTGAGCAGGTCCACCACGTCGGTCTTCACGGCGCGCGCCCCGTCCTTGCCGTACTGGGCGAGGTACTTGGTGAGGGTGGGCTCGCCCAGCGGGGCGATGTCGACCTGCCCGGACTGGAGGGCGGTGAGGAACTGGGTGCTGGGCAGGGCGACCAGCTCGACGTCGTCGGTGTCGATGGCCGCCCGCTTCAGTGCCCGCAGGACGACGACGCCCTGCGCCTGCCCCTGCGAGAAGCCGATCCTGCGGCCTCGGAAATCGGCGGCGGAGCGGATCTCGGATCCGGCTTTGGTGGCGAACGCGTACAACGGACTGTTCCGCACCTGCACCGCGACGATCTTCGCGCCGACGCCTATGGCATGGGCTTGGATCGGCGGAATTCCGGCGTTCACGGCGAGGTCGATGGAGTGCGCCCGGAAACCCTGGATGATATCGGGGCCCGCGTTGAGATTGGGCCACTGCGCCACCTGGAAAGGGAGTTCCTTTCCGAGGCCGGCGGGGGCGAGCTGGAGTTTGGTCGTACGGACGGCTATGGAGAGTTCCGTCCCCGGCGGTGGTGCCCCGGAGGGCAGTTCTCCGGACGGTTCGGCGCCGGCCGCCGCGTCGGCCCGGGGCGAGCAGGCGGCGAGGGTCCCGATGAGCGCTCCCCCGGTGAGGGCGAGGAACGAGCGGCGGCCGAGCGCCGGGAGCGTGGTGTGGCGTGGCATGGGTGCGTCCTGATCCGTGGTGTCGGGGTGGTCAGAGGGAGAGGTAGGCGCCGTCGTGGAAGAGCAGCGGGCTGCGGCCCTCGTCGAGCTGGGCGTCCACCACCCGGGCGACGACGATGCGGTGGTCACCGGCCGGCACGATCTGCTCGGTCTCCACCCGCAGGTGGCCGGCCACCCCGTCGAGCAGGGGATCGCCGCCGGGCAGGCGGTGCCAGCGCGTGGGGGCGGCGAAGCGGTCGATGCCGCTGGTGGCGAACGTGGCGGCCAGGGGCTGCTGGTCGGCGCCGAGGAAGTGCACGACGGCGGTACGGGCGTGCTCGAAGTGCGGCCACGACGAGGTGGTGGTCCCGATGCCGAACGAGATGAGCGGCGGGTCGAGCGAGAGCGAGGTGAGCGAGGTCGCGGTGAAGCCGACCGGACCGCGGCCGGAGTCGGTGGTGATGACGACGACCCCGGCGGGGTAGCGGCGGAACGCCTGCCGGAAGCGGTCGGGGGCGATCCCCGCCGGGGCGGGGGCGGCGGCCTGGGCCGCGTACGAGGGCACAGTGACGGTCAACGTGTCTCCCGAAGGTGGAAAGCCGGAAAGGGCAGCACGAAAAGGCGGCGGGAATTGCGCGGAGGCATGAATGCGCACGGCGAGGCGCGCACGGACGCGCGGAACGTTCGCCGGATATCAGCGGGTGTTTACCGGAGGCCCGGACAACGGCCGCGACAGGAACACATCGCCGCGGGCGCGGGCGAGCGGAACCGCGGCGTCACCGAGGACGCTTTCGCTGCATTCCGCTGTCGGCTGGTCATGAATCCATCATCCCGTGGCCGTTCGCGGCCGGTCAACAATGCAACTGACTGAATTAAGTCGGATTACGGAAGGGGGCGGCGGGCCCGGTGTCAGGACACCGCGGGCAGCGCCGGCCAGGGCCCCAGCGGGTCCGTGTACAGCGAGCCGAGCGCCACCGCCGCACCCGCCACGGCCAGGACCGACCCGGTGAAGCTGCTCGGCACCACGGCCCGCTCGGGGTCGTCGCACACCACGGACCGCGCGGCCACCTCCGCCCGCAGTTCGGCCAGGCACTCCGGCATCCGCCCGGCCCCAGGCTCGACCACGACCAGCACCTCCGGGTCGAACATGTCGAGGAGCAGCGCCGCAGCCCGCCCGACCAGCCGGGCCCGCCGGCGGAACAGCGCCACCGCCCGCGCGTCCCCCGCCAGCGCCCGGTCGAGCAACTCCGGGAAGGACCCGGTCACCAGCCCCTGGGCGGCGGCGCGCCGCACCATGGCCCGCTCCGAGACCTCCGACTGGAGGCAGCCGGAACGCCCGCAGGAGCACGGCTCCGCACTGCCCGACCCCCCGGCACCCAGGGGCAGATGGGCGACGCTGCCCGCGCCGGAGCGCGGTCCCCGGTGCAGGGCGCCGTCGGTGGCGAAGGCGGCGTCCACGACCGCGCCGACGAAGAGCAGGACGGCGCTGGCCCGGGTCGACTCCTGGCCGAACAGCTGCTCGGCGCGGGCCAGGGCGCGGGAGTGGCTGTCCACGTGGACGGGCAGCCCGGTCGCGGCGGCGAGCAGGTCGCGGGCCGGGACATCGTGCCAGCCCAGCTGCGGATGCGCCACGATCACCCCGCCGACCGGGTCGACTCGGTGCCCGGTGGCCAGGCCGAGGGCGAGGACGGTGCGCCCGTCGGCGTGCGCGGCCACCAACGGGGGCAGCCGGGCCGCGAGCCGGGCGAGAACGCGGTGGGGCTCGGTGGCGCCGTGGGGCCGGCGGTCCTCCGCGACGATCCGGCCGCGCAGGTCCATCAGCGAGAGGGTGGAGTGGGCGACGGCGATGTGGGCCCCGGCCACCAGAAAGCGTCCGGTGTCGATCTCGACGGGGATGTGCGGACGGCCGAGCCCCTTCGGGCCCGCGGTCTCGGCACTCTCCCGGACCAGCCCGCGGGCGAGCAGCCGGCCGACGTGCCCGCTGACGGAGGCGGGCGAGAGGCCGGTGAGGCGGGCGACCGTGGACCGGGCCACGGGGCCGTGGTCGAGGATCGCGCCGAGGACCGAGCCGGTGCCGGTCGGGCGGCGGCCCGGCATGTGCGCCGGTATGTCGGCGCGGCGCGGCGGGGTGGAGCGGTGCTCGTGGGGGCGGCGGACGGGGGCGGAGAGACTCTTCACCGTGTCTTCCAGACCTCGGGGGCGGCGATGGGCGCGGTGTCTGCTCGGCGGAGGCGCGGGGCCGGGGCGCGGGGCCTCGGGAGCGGTGCCTCAGGCGCGGTGACACACGGCGGAGCACACCCGCTTGAGGTCGATGTGACCTCGCGTCGTGAGGTGTGCGGATCGCTGCATGCCGCGCAACGTAGCCGGACCGGCTCAACCCGGTCAAACCATCGCCGCATCCTGGACAGCTCCGTGCGTCTCCGAACGTTTTGCGGAATTCACCTCTGATGCCTTGTCATCGCCGGTTCTACGCGCATAGCTTGTGCTCCTTCACCACACTCTGAGGGGCCTTCTCCGTGCGCATATCCACCACCCGTTCCGCCCTGCTGGCCGGCGCGGTAGCCGTGACGCTCTCGGCGACCGCGCTGCCCGCCGCCTTCGCCGCCCCGTCCGCGACCGCCGTGATCTCCGAGGTGTACGGGGGCGGCGGGAACTCCGGTGCGACGCTGACCCGTGACTTCATCGAGCTGGCCAACGCCGGCTCGGCCGCGTACGGCCTCGACGGGCTCAGCGTCCAGTACCTGCCGGGCGCCCCGTCGGCGGGCTCGCTGTGGCAGGTGTCCGCGCTGACCGGTTCCGTCGCGCCCGGCGCGCGCTATCTCGTCGCGGAGGCGGCGGGCACCGGCGGCACGGTGGCCCTGCCGGCCCCGGACGCGACCGGCAACGTGGCCATGTCCGCCACGAGCGGCACCGTCGCCCTGGTCTCCGGGACGGCACCGCTGACCTGCAAGACCGCCGCCGACTGCGCGGCCGACACCCGGATCGTGGACCTGGTCGGCTACGGCACCGCGGTCGTCCGGGAGGGCAGCGGACCGGCCAAGGGCACCTCGGCCACCGCCTCCGTGGCGCGGGCGGCCTCGCTGGCGGACACCGACGACAACGCCGCCGACCTCACCGCGGCGGCCCCCTCCCCGGTCAACGCGGCCGGCGGGACCGCGGGCGGCGGCGAGGACCCCGGCGACCCGGGCAACCCCACCGAGCCCGGCACCGTACGCATCCACGACATCCAGGGCACCACCCGGGTCTCCCCGCTGGACGGCAAGGCGGTCACCGGGGTCCCCGGCGTCGTCACGGCGGTGCGCGCCTCGGGTTCGCGCGGCTTCTGGATCCAGGACACCGCCCCGGACACCGACCCCCGCACCGGCGAGGGCGTCTTCGTGTACACCGGCTCCACCGCCCCGACGGTGAAGGTGGGCGACTCGGTGCTGGTGAGCGGCACCGTGGACGAGTACTACCCCTCGTCCACCACCCAGTCGGTCACCGAGATCACCGCCCCGAAGGTCACGGTCGTCTCGTCCGGCAACGCGCTGCCCGCGCCCGTGGTGCTGGACGCGAAGGCCGTGCCCGAGACGTACGTGCCCTCGGCCGGGGGCGGCTCGATCGACGCGCTGCCGTTGGAGCCGTCCACGTACGCGCTGGACCTGTACGAGACCCTGGAGGGCACCCGGGTCCAGATCGCCGACACCAGGGTCACGGGCGCGACGACCAAGTACCACGAGGTGTGGGTGACCGTCGAGCCGGCGCAGAACCCGACCCGGCGCGGCGGCACGCTCTACGCCTCGTACACCGACCAGAACACCGGCCGGATCAAGGTCGTATCGCTGGACCCGGCGGCGCCCGTGCCCACCGCGAACGTGGGCGACGTGCTCGCCGGCACCACCTCGGGCGTCCTGGACTACGACTCGTACGGCGGCTACAACCTCCAGGCCACCGCGCTCGGCGAGGTCACCGACCACCACCTGCGGCGCGAGGTCACGCGCAAGCAGAAGGGCAAGGAGCTCGCGGTCGCCACGTACAACGTGGAGAACCTCGACGCGCTCGACGACCAGGCGAAGTTCGACACCCTGGCCGAGGGCGTCGCGGTCAACCTGTCCTCCCCCGACATCGTGTCGCTGGAGGAGATCCAGGACGACAACGGCGCGGTCAACGACGGCACGGTCGGTTCCGAGGCGACGCTGAAGCGGTTCACGGACGCGATCGTCGCGGCGGGCGGACCCCGCTACTCCTGGCGCTATGTCGCCCCGCAGGACGGGAAGGACGGCGGCGAGCCCGGCGGCAACATCCGCAATGTGTTCCTCTTCAACCCCGAGCGGGTGGACTTCGTGGACCGTCCGGGCGGCGACGCGACGACCCCGGTCGCGGCCGTGCAGACGAGGAAGGGCGTCGCGCTGTCGGTGTCGCCGGGCCGGATCGCCCCGGCCAGTGCGGCCTGGGACGACAGCCGCAAGCCGCTCGTCGGAGAGTTCCGGTTCCACGGGAAGTCCGTCTTCGTCGTCGGCAATCACTTCGCGTCCAAGGGCGGCGACCAGCCCCTGCACGGGCGTTACCAGGAGCCGGTGCGCAGCTCGGAGACGAAGCGCGTGCAGCAGGCGAAGGAGGTCAACACCTTCGTCAAGTCGCTGCTCGCGGTGGACAAGTCGGCGCGGGTCGTGGTCCTCGGCGACCTCAACGACTTCGCGTTCTCGCCCACCGTGGGCGCGCTGACCGACGGCAAGGTGCTGAAGCCGCTGATCACCACGCTGCCGGAGAACGAGCAGTACAGCTATGTGTACGAGGGCAACTCGCAGACCCTGGACCACATCCTGACCAGTCCGGGCGTGCGCCGGTTCGACTACGACGTGGTGCACATCAACGCGGAGTTCGCCGACCAGGCGAGCGACCACGACCCGCAGATCGTGCGCGTCGACGTGAACGCCCCGCAGCACGGGAACGGGCACGGGCACCACTGACCCGTGTGCCGCGGGGGGGAGGTCTCAGCCGCCCGCCCGCGCCACGGCGTGGCGGCCCGCCACGCCCCTGCGCGGACGCGGGAGAGCGGCGAGCGGCAGCAGCGCGGGGGCGGACTCCAGAGGCCGGTCGGTGACGAAGCGCGCCACCAGGTCCGCCACGTCGTCGGGGCGTTCCAGGACGACCCAGTGGTCCGACTCGCCGATGGTCAGGAAGCGGCTGCCCTCGATCGTCGCCGCGAAGGCCCGTTGGTGGTGCGGTGAGGTCACGGTGTCGTGCTCGCCGGCGAAGACGAGCGCCGGGACTCCGGCCAGCCCGCCGGAGAAGTCCGGGCGGTGTTCCAGCGACCGGCGCAGCGAGCGCTCCGCGTGCGGGGAGTGCGTGAGGGCGTGCGCGAAGGACCGGCGCACATAACGCAGGGCGAGTTCCCGCCGGTGGACCGGCCGCTCGGGGTCCAGGCACATCAGCGCCTCGGCGGTCAGGGCGGCGAGCCCTGCCGCGTCTCCGGCGTCCAGCCGGCCGACGGCCAGGGCCCAGCCGTCGCGCTGGGCCTCGCTGATGTGCGACGGTACGCCGCCGAGGACCAGGCGGGCGATCCGGCCGGGGTCGCGCCGGGCGCAGGCGAAGGCGACGGACGTTCCGTAGGAGAAGCCGAAGAGGTTGACCCGCTCGGCGCCCAGGTCGTCCATGACGCCGGTGACGGCGGCGGACAGGAGGCCGTCGCCGCTGCCGGGCGGCAGCGGGTCGGCGCCGCCCATGCCGGGCAGGTCGAGGGTGATCACGGAGGCGTGCGGGCCGAGGTGCTCGTCCATCTGGGGCCAGCCGTGCATGCCCTGGAGGGCGCCGCCGAGCACGACGACCGGTTCGGTCCGGGGCGCGGGCTGCGGCAGGACGCGGTAGCGGTAGCGCAGGCCGTCGACGGTGAGGGTGCGGATGATTTCTTCGGTCATGAGCTTCGGTCACCTGGTGAGGACGAGGGCGGCGTTGTGGCCCCCGAAGCCGAGCGAGGTCTTGACGGCCGCGTCGAACGCCGCGGGCCTGGCCTCCTTGCTCACCACCTCGACCGGGATGTCCGGGTCGGGGGCGTCGAGATTGGCGGTGGGCGGTACCAGCTGGTGCTGGAGGGCGAGGACGGTGAGCGCGGTCTCGATGCCGCCGGCGGCGCCGAGCGTGTGGCCGGTCATCGCCTTGGTGGAGGTGACGAGGGGGTGCTCGCCCAGGACCCGGCGGAGCATGGCCGTCTCGATCAGGTCGTTGGCGATGGTGGAGGTGCCGTGCGCGTTGACGTGGCCGATGGCGGCGGCGTCGATCCCGGCGTCCGCGAGGGCGGTGCGCAGCGCGCGTTCGACGCCGAGCCCGTCGGGGTCGGGGGCGACGGCCGAGTAGGCGTCGCTGGAGGCGCCGTAGCCGGTGACGTGGGCACGGACGGCGGCGCCCCGGGCGCGGGCGTGTTCGGGGCGTTCCAGAACGAGCAGTCCGGCGCCCTCGCCGACGACGAAGCCGTCGCGGTGGATGTCGAAGGGGCGGCAGGCGGCCTGCGGGTCGTCGCGGCGGGTGGAGACGGCCTTGAGGCGGCAGGCGCTGGCGATCAGGAGCCGGGAGCAGACGGACTCGGCGCCGCCGGCGATCACGATGTCGCAGGCGCCGGTGCGCAGCATCTGGTGGGCGGTGCCGATGGCGACGGTGCCGGAGGAGCAGGCGGTGGAGACGGCCTGGCTGGGACCGTGGGCGCCGAGGTCGGTGGCGACGCTGCTGGCGGCGCCGTTGACGACGGTGAGCGGGGCGAGCTTGGGCGAGACGCGGCGGGCGCCGCGTTCGGTGAGGGCGGTGTGCTGTTCGTCGTAGAAGGGCAGGCCGCCGTGGGCGGAGCCGATGACGACGGCGACCCGGCCGCTGTCCCAGACGGCGGGGTCCAGTCCGGCGTCGGCGACGGCCTCGCGGGCGGCGATGACGGCGAGGTGGGAGAAGCGGTCCATCAGCCGGTGTGCGGCGACCCCGAGCACGGCCCGGGTGTCGAGGCCGGTCACGCTGTACATGAAGTCGCAGGGCAGGTCGGCCAGTTCGGGCCGGTGCGGGACGCAAGGGGCGGTCGCGGGGTCGTTCACCGCGCGCCAGGTGGCCTCGGCGCCGACGCCCGCCGAGGTGACGAGGCCGATGCCGGTGACGGCTGCGGCGAACGGCGGGAGCCGGTGGGGGGCCGTCACGCGGCGGCCTTGCGGTGCACGGCGTCGACCAGCTGGCCGACGGTGTCGCGCGAGGTGAGCTCGACGTCGTCCAGGTCGACGTCGAGGCGGTCCTCGATGAGGAGCCGCAGCTCCTCCAGCGCCAGCGAGTCCAGACTGAGCTGCCTGAGCGGCACGTCGGGGCGGATCGCCCCGGGATCGGTTCCGAAGTTCGCCGTCAGCAAGGTGCTGATCTCGTCTGCCGTGCTCATGCTCATCGGGCACTTCTCCGCTGTCGTACGCGGTGACGCCTTGCCGCGTGAGATGTGAGTGCCATCGGGGACGCCGGCCGGTCCGGAGTTCTCTGTTATACGCCTTGACGGCGACGGGTCCTGCCCGCGTTCCCCCGTGCGGTGGGCTGCCGTCCAGGTGTACGAATCCCGCGCGGCGCGTCTGCGCGCACGAGCCGTCAACTCCACTGGAGTGCAAAGGATTCGACACGCCTGCGGGCTGATTGTCACACCTTCGGTGGCTCTCTATCGTGAGCAGGCTTCGCGGCCGACCGGCCCCGCCGGCCGCCCTCCCCCCACACAGCAGGAGCTGGTATGCCCACACGCGCCGCCCGCACCCGGACCCGCGCCTCCCTCCTCGCGGCCCTCACCGCCACCGTCCTCGCCGCGACCGGCACCCCGGCCCCCGCGGCGGCGGACACCGGGCACGCCATGGACCGGGCGTTCGCACGGGCCGCCCAGGCGTTCGACGTCCCGCGCGATCTGCTCGCCGCCGTCGGGTACAGCGAGACCCACCTGGACGGTCACGACGGACGGCCCGGCCAGGCGGGCGGCTTCGGTGTGATGCACCTGGTCAGCAACCCGGCGCGGCACACCCTGGAACGCGCCGCCGCCCTCACCGGCGAACCGGTCTCCGCCCTGCGCACCGACACCGCCGCCAACATCCTGGGCGGCGCGGCCGTGCTGCGCGGTTACGCGGACGGGCTGGGCCTCGACGCCCGGGACCGCGACGACATCGACGCCTGGTACCCGGCCGTCGCCCGCTACAGCGGTACGCGGGGCACGGCCGCCGCGCTCTACGCCGACGCGGTCTACACCGTCCTGGCCGACGGGCTCGCCGCGCTCACCCCGGACGGCGAGCGGATCACGGTGACCGGGCGTCCGGTCTCCCCGGAGCGGGACGGGGCCGTGGCCGCGGACTCCGGTGCCCGCAGCGGCGACTACCCGGCCGCGCTCTGGGTCCCGGCCGACCCGAACAACTACACCACCGGCCGGACCGCGAAGATCGACAAGATCGTCGTCCACGTCACCCAGGGCTCGTACGCGGGCTCGATCAGCTGGTTCCAGGACCCCGTGTCCGAGGTGAGCGCGCACTACGTGGTGCGGTCGTCGGACGGGCAGATCACCCAGATGGTGCGGGACGCCGACACCGCGTACCACGCGCGCAGCGCCAACGCCTCGTCGCTCGGCATCGAGCACGAGGGGTTCATCGACGACCCCACCTGGTTCACGGACGCGATGTACCGCTCGTCGGCCGCCCTGACCGCCTCGCTGTGCGACACGTACGGCATCCCGAAGGACCGGGCGCACATCATCGGGCACAGCGAGGCCCCCGGCAACGACCACACGGACCCCGGCCCGTACTGGGACTGGGACCGCTACATGGAGCTGGTGACCGGCACCGGGACGGACGGCGGGACCCGGGACGGGCTGAGCTTCACCACGTACACGACCCAGCGGTCCGGCTCCACCGGGCCCCAGGTCACCGCCCTCCAGCGGCTGCTGAACGCCCAGGGTTACGCGGCGGGCGAGGCGGACGGCACCTTCGGGCCCGCCACGGCGGCGGCCGTGACGTCGTTCCAGTCGGCGCACGGCCTCGACGCGGACGGGGTCGTGGGCGCCAGGACCTGGACGGCGCTGCTGTCCGCCGGGACCACGCCGGTGCTCGCCGAGGACGCGACGGGCGAGGACGTGAAGCGGCTCCAGCGGGCCCTGACGGCGGCGCTGGGCTCGACGGTGGAGGCGGACGGCACCTTCGGCCCGGCGACCGCGACGGCGGTGCGCTCCTACCAGACGGGGCGGGCCCTGACGGCCGACGGAATCGTGGGCCCCGCCACCTGGACGGCGCTCCAGGCGGGCCGCTGACGGAGCGCCGGCGTCCCGGGCCCGCCCCGGGGCGTCACCGGTCGGCGCGGTCGTAACAGAGCTCCACGACCCCGGTGCCGAAGGTGCGGGTGCCGGTGAGGCGGAGGGGGCGCAAGGTCTCCTCGGTCGGGAACATCGGCTTGCCCCGGCCGATGAGGACCGGGTGGACGTAGACGCGGTACTGGTCGATCAGGTCGTGTGCCGCGAAGGACGCGGCGAGATCGGCGCCGCCGAGGGCGAGGTCGCCGCCGGGCTGCTCCTTGAGGGCCCTGACCTCCTCGGGGACGACTTCGCGGACGATGGTGGTGTTCCAGTCGGCCCGTTCCAGCGTCCGCGAGTAGACGTACTTCGGCATGTTCCGCCAGATGGCGGCGAACTCGGCCATCGGCCCCGCGTTGGCCGGGTCCTGGTCGGCGGTGGGCCAGAAGCCGGCCATCAGCTGATGGGTGACGCGCCCGTCCAGCATGCCGCCCATACCGGCCAGTTGCTCGTTGAAGTAGCTGTGGAGCTCCTCGTCCACCGTATGCCAGTCGATGTTCCGGTCCGGGCCCTCGATGAAGCCGTCGAGTGACATCGACATCCAGTAGACGATCTTGCGCATCGGGGACCTCACCGGGCGTTCGCGGGACGGGGCGGGAAGCCCCGCCGACGTTACCGGGCGGCGGGCGGCCGTGCTTGACGCCGAGCCCGGCCGGCGCGTAGGTGTCGGGGCATGAGACTCGGAGAGGCGCGCGCCGCCGCCGCGCATTGGGTGTCCACGTACGCACGCCCCGCGCCGGAGTACCTGGGGGCCTACTTCAGCGGGTCCACGGTCGGGCGGCCGGACGACGCGGAGCTGCCCGTCTCCTCGGACCTGGACGTCGTCGTGGTGACGGAGGGGGCCGAGGCGCCCGCGAAACCCGGCAAGCTCCTGCACCGGGGCGCGCTGCTGGAGATCACCTACGAACCGTGGTCCCTGCTGGCCGACCCGGAAGCGGTGCTGGGCGCGTACCACCTGGCGGGCGGCTTCCGCCAGGACACCGTCATCGAGGACCCCACGGGGCGGCTGCGCGCGCTCCACGCGTACGTCGCGCCGCGCTTCGCCCGGCGGGAGCACGTGCGGCGGCGGTGTCTGGACGCCCGGCACCGGGTCGAGAGCCGGCTCGCCGCCCTGGACACCACGCAGCCGTTCGCCGCCCACGTGCTGGCGTGGCTGTTCCCCACCGGGGTCACCGCACACGTCCCGCTGGTGGCCGCCCTGCGCAACCCGACCATCCGGCTGCGCTACCCCGCGGTGCGCGACGTACTCACCGCGTACGGGCAGGAGGCGCTGTATCCGGAGCTGCTGGCGCTGCTGGGCTGCGCGGAGGTCTCCGCGCCGCTGGTGCGGCACCATCTGGACGAGCTGGCGCGGACGTTCGACGCCACGGTCCCCGTCGTCCGCACGCCGTTCTTCTTCGGCGGCGACCTGACCGCGCGGGCGCGGCCCGTCGCGGTCGACGGCAGCCGGGAGCTCATCGACCGGGGCGACCACCGGGAGGCGGTCTTCTGGATCCTCGCGACCTTCGCCCGCTGCCACACCGTGCTGGCCGTGGACGCGCCCGGACTGCACACCGCCAGGCTGCCGGCGTTCCGGGAGGCCGTCGCCGGCCTCACCGGCATCGCGCGCACCGGGGACCTGCTCGCCCGGCGCGACGAGGTGCTGCGCTTCACACCCCGGCTGTGGACGGTCGCGGAGGAGATTCTGGCGGCCGGCCCGGAGGTCGTCGGCTAAGGGCTGTCCCGCAATTCCTGGTGGAACAGCGCGCGGCGTCGGATGCGGTGCATCGCAAGGCGGAGAGGCGCCCGCATACGGGAGGTATCCGGGCGTTTCGACAACGCGGCGAGGTGCCGTGGCTGTCGCCGTGCGCCCGCCGGGAATTGCGGGACAGCCCTTGGCAGCGCTCTCTGCTACCTTGCCCGCGTGTCTCTTCCTCGTGCGTAGGACCCCGTCGAGACCGCGCCCGGCGTACCGGGTGCGGCACTCCGGTGTCCCCGCATGCCCGCGGCGCGTCGACTCCGCGCCGCCCTCCCGAGGAAGACCACCGTGTCCACTCCTTCGTACCTCGCTGTCCTGCGCGTGCCGCACGCCGCGCGCGCCTTCGCCGCCGCGCTGACCGGGCGGCTCTCCTACGGAATCGCCCCGCTCGCCCTGCTGCTCGCCGTCAAGGACGCCACCGGTTCCTATGCGGCCGCCGGCACGGTGATGGCCCTGTTCGGGG
Source organism: Streptomyces sp. SAS_281 (assembly GCF_052542855.1). NCBI lineage: Bacteria > Bacillati > Actinomycetota > Actinomycetes > Kitasatosporales > Streptomycetaceae > Streptomyces > Streptomyces sp. SAS_281. Next base: position 68,215 of record NZ_JBMNDO010000021.1, on the reverse strand, counting down.
CCGCCAGTGTGGTCCTCTCCCCGGCCCGTGCCGGGCTGATCGACCGGTACGGGCCGCGCCGCGCCCTGCCGCCGATGGCCGGTCTGTACGCGGTGCTGCTCGCCGTCCTCGCCCTGGCCACCTGGCGGCCGGGCGCCTCCCCGCTGGTCCTCGGGGTCCTCGCCACGGCGGCCGGGGCCTGCACGCCGCCGCTCGGCCCCGTCATGCGGACGCTGTGGAGCGAGCTGGTCCCCGACCGGGACCTGCTGCGCCGCGCGTACAGCCTGGACGGGGTGGCCGAGGAACTGCTCTACGTCTCCGGGCCGTTGCTGGTGGGCGTCGCGGTGACGGTCACCGGGCCCGCCGTCGCCGTACTGGCCGGCGCGGTACTGGTCGCGGCCGGGGCGGTGGCGCTGGTGACCTCGCCCGCCGTGCCGCGCGGGAAGCCGGACCGCGGAACCGGGGCGGACGGGTCCGCCGCCCCCGGCCTGCGGCTCGGGGCCGTGCCCGCGCTGCGGCGCGCCGTGCTGGTGACGGCTGCCGTGGGGCTCTGCCTCGGGGCCCTCGACCTGCTGGTGGTGGCCCTGACCGAGGCGATGCACCGGCCGGGGGCGGTGTCCTGGGTGCTGGCCGCCCTGTCGGCGACGAGCGCGGTCGGGGGCCTGGCCTACGGCGCGCTGCGGTGGCGGGCCCCGCTCGGGGTGCGGCTGCCGGTCATGGCCGCCGGTCTGGGCGCGGCAGTGGCCGCGGCCGGTCCGGCCGGCAACGTCTACGTGCTGATCGCCGTGGTCGGCGCGGCCGGGCTGTTCGTCGCGCCGGCGCTCACGACCGCCTACCTGATCGCGGACGAGTCGGCCGACGCGGCTCGGCGCACCCGGGCGGGCGCCTGGGTCAACACCGCGTTCAACGCGGGCTCGTCGGGCGGCAGCGCGGCGGTGGGGCTGCTGGTGGACCGGCTGCCGCTCGCCCTGTGCTGCGCGGTGGCGGCGGCCCCGGCGCTGCTGTGCGCGGGGGCGGTCCTGGGCACCGGTGTCCGGCGCGCCCGCGCCGGGGCGGGGCTGCCGGAGGCGGCGGAGCAGGTCAGCGGAGCTTGATCGCTCCGCCGTCGGCCATCAGGGTCTGACCGGTCATGTAACGGGCGTCGTCGCTCGCCAGCAACGCGACGACGGGCGCGACGTCCGTGCGCGGGTCGCCGAAGCGGCCGAGCGGGACCTTGGCCGCGGAGAGGGCGTACTGCTCGGGATGCGCCTCGGCCCGGGCGGCGACGCCCGCGGTCTTCGCCATCGGGGAGACCACGTCGACCCGGATCCCGTCTGCGGCCCACTCGTCGGCGACGACCCGGCTCGGTCCGCGGACGGCCTCCTTGCCGTCGTCGGTCTGCTCGGTGAAACGGGCGGACGCGGAAGGCGGCCGCCCACCCGCTCCCGGGTGGACGGCCGCCTCGTACGAGGGATCAGCGGATCACTTCAGGCCGAACGCCCGGATGATCTCCTGGTCCACGGCGAGGCCGCCGCCGGCCTCGGCGTGGGCCTTGAGCGAGACCGCGGTGGCGCCCTTCTTCGGGGTCTTGAACCGGGCGGTCCAGGAACCCGTCCGGTCCTTCTTGAGCTGCACCGGGCTCCAGGTCTTGCCGTCGTCGTAACTCACCGACAGGGACGCCTTCGTGGCCTTCACGGCGCCGTCCAGCCACTCCTGCGTGGTGGACGACAGGCCGATCTCGGTCCACTTGCCGGCCCGTACGTCACCCGCGAGGTCCGTGGTGACGTCGTAGTCGAGCTGGAGCATGGGGATGTCGACCTGGTACGGGCCGTCCGGGTCGTTGGCGCCCGAGACGAACGACCACTCCGAGTGGGTGCGGACCGACGTCTTCCAGGTGTCCGCGTCGCGCGAGGCGTCGAGCACCAGACGGTAGGGCAGCTTCTCGTCGGACAGGTCCCCGACGTAGCCGGCGCGGCCCGGTGCCTCGTCGAGCAGCTTGTCGCCCTGGTAGACCGCGGCCTTGCCGGTGTCGTACTCCTTGTCCGGCATGGCGCCCGAGTGACCGGCGCCGCCGTCCGTCCACGGGGTGATGTTGTACTGGATGTCGCCCCACTGGGAGCGGAACGGCCCCCAGTAGCCCGTGCCGAGCCGCGGTCGGGTGACGGGCGCGAACCACTCGGCCTTGTTGGTGGAGCCGGCCCGGTAGTCCATCTCGCCGCCGCGCTCCTCCAGCGCGGTGTCGGTCCCCTCGGCGTTGTACTGCGCGTGGTCCTCGTACCAGAACGAGGCGCCCGGCAGCGGGGTGACCCACTCGGTGCGGGTTCCGGGGAACTTCTCGTACTCGGCGAAGCCGAGCCCGGGGCCGTACTCGGGGATGTCGTAGCGGAAACCGCCGCCGACGACGTCGCGGTGGCCGTAGAAGGTGTTCTCGATCTTCGCCAGATCACGGGTGGAGGGGGCGAAGGCGAGCGAGCGGTCCGGGACGGTGCCGTCGTGGCGGTCGACCAGGTCGTAGACGTAGCTGGCGTACTTGTGCTGCTCGACCGTCAGCTTCCTGCCGCGCTGGGCGGCCTTGATCAGGCTCTCGCCGGCGAGCCGCTGGACGGTGGCGACCGGAAGGGCGAGCGTGGTGCCGTAGTCGCCGTAGGACTCCATCAGCCGGCCGTCGCCCTGGTTGACGACGAACAGCGCCTTCGCGCCGGCGGCGACCGCGGCGGCGACCCGGTCGGCCGGGGCCACCGCGTCGCTGCTGCGGATCACGACGGCCTTGCCCTTGGCGTCGAGGTGCTGGTACTCGGCGGCGGAACCGTTGCCCGCGTAGACGCCGCGGAGCCGGGAGCGGCTGTCCTCGGCGACCGGGGAGCCGTTCTGCACGGTGACCGGGACGTCCCGGCCGTCGGCGGTGAGGTCGAGCAGCTTCTCGCCCTGGCGCCAGCGGGTCAGGAAGGAGAAGTCGCCCTGGGTGACCTTCTTGGTGGGGCTCGCCCACAGCTGGTCGTACGTCAGCGGGATCTGGTACGCGTCGCGCTGGACGGTGCCGTCCGGTGCGGTGCGCGCCATGTCGTACCGCAGCTGGCGGGTCTCGGTCTCCTTCGGCGTGCGCACGCTGATCTTGCGGGCCTTGGAGGCGTCGAGCGTGGCCGTGACCGGCTTGTCGAGGATGATCTCGGGGGCCGCCAGGAAGGCGACGGCCTTGGAGTCGGCGGTGTCGCCCTTGACGTCGGCGGCGGTCCAGGCGGTGTAGTTGCCCGGGGGCAGCCTCAGGGTGGTGTCGCCCGAGACCGCGACCGGCGACAGGTTCGGGTCGCCGAGGGCGCCGAGGACGACGGTGCCGTCCATGGGCTTGCCGGAGCGGTCGCGGAGCCGGAGCGTGAGGTCGTAGAGCTCCTGCTCCTTGTTGAGCGCGAAGCCGGTGTGCGCCACGACGGCGCCGGAGGCGTCCTTGGCGACGACCTGGCCGGAGAACGTGGTGCCCGCGTCCACCTTCGACGGGTCGAGCGTGAGGACGGCCTCGGCGGTGGAGCCGGCCGGAACGGTCAGCTGCTTCGCGGAGAGCGTGTACGCGTCCGAGGCGCTGTCCGTCGCCAGGTCGAGGGTGACGTCGGCGGCACCCGTGTTGCGGTAGGTGATGGTGCGTTCGGTGACCGGGTCGGAGGCGCTGTGCGGCCAGTTGTACGCGGCGACCGCGACGGAGCCCGTGGCCTCGACGGTCGTGTCGATGGCGGCCTTCACATCGAGGCGGCCGGTGCCCTGCTCGTACGGGGTGTAGGCGGGCAGCACCTTGGACGAGGTCATCAGCGCGTCCTTGATGCGCTGACCGGACCAGTCGGGGTGGCGCTGCTTGAGGATGGCGGCGGCGCCGGCGACGTGCGGGGTCGCCATCGACGTACCGGACATCGACTGGTACATGCCCTGGATGCCGGGGACCGACTGCGAGGCCGCGGCGTTGATGTCGACGCCCGGCGCGGAGAGGTCCGGCTTCAGGCCGTAGCTGCGCACCAGCGGGCCCATGGACGAGAAGTCGGCGCGGCCGTCCTGCTTGTCGACGGCGGCGATGGTGAGCGCCTTGTCCGCGGAGCCGGGAGAGCCGATGGTGCCCGCGCCGTACGCGTTGCCGGCGGCGATCACGAAGAGCGGGCCGCCGTCCGCGGAAAGGGTGTTGACGGCCTGGGACATGGGGTCCGTGCCGTCGTCGGCGACCGGTGAGCCGAGGCTCATCGAGACGACGTCGGCGCCCTCCGCCCTGGCCCACTCCATGGCCTCGATGATGCCGGAGTCGGCTCCGGAGCCCTCGTTGCTGAGGACCTTGCCGACGAGCAGCCCGGCCTCGGGGGCGACGCCCTTGTTGACGCCGTCGGACGCGGCGCCCGAGCCGGCGATGGTGGAGGCGACGTGCGTGCCGTGGCCGTTCTTGTCGTCGACCTCCTCGCCCGGGACGAAGCTCTTCGCCTCCAGGATGCGGTCCTTGACGTCCGGGTGGTCCTCGTCGATGCCGGTGTCCAGGACGGCGACCTTGATGCCCTTGCCGTCGTAGCCCTCGGCCCACGCCTGCGGGGCGTTGATCTGGGGCACCGAGTCCTTGAGGGCGGCCTCGGCGCGGCCGTCGAGCCAGAGCTTGGCGATGCCGTTGTCCAGCGAGCGGGCCGTGGCGGTGCGCGCGATGTCGTCCCAGAAGGCGCGGGCGGTGTCCTTACCGGCCTTGAGGGCGGCGCCGTGGATGGACTCCAGCTTCCGGACGGCCTTGCTGCCGCGCGGGGCGGCGGGCAGCGAACGGGCCTTGGCGGCCGGGTAGGTGGCGATCAGCGGGATGCCGCCGGTCGTCCTGTCGTCGTAGCCCATCTTCGCGAGCGCCGAGACGTTGAAGAGGCGGCGGTCGAGCCTGCCGGCCGCGAGGAGGCTCTGCGCCTCGTCGGGGAGGACGTAGATGTCGTCCCCGGCCTGCTGGACGTGGACGCCACCGGTGGCGCCCTCGGGGCGGTCCACGGTCACGGTGTCCCGGTTGCCCGCGCCGTCGGCGTAGTGGACGACGTCACCGGTGACGAGGGTGATGTCGTAGCGGTGGACGGGCCCGGCCGCGGGGGTGGTCCCGGCGGCGGGGGCCGGGGCGGCCGAAGCGGTGCCCGTGGCGGGGAGCAGCACGCCGCTCACCAGGGCCGCGGCGGTGGCTATGAGGAGGGTGCGTCGCCCGGCGCGAGCGGGTCTCGCCCGGCCCGTGGCGGTGGAGGGGGTGAATGTCATGGGTGATGATCTACCGGTAAACCGGCCGCCGCGGGACGGTCCGCGCCTGGCGCGAATGTGCCGTGGCGGCTAACCGCCGGTCGTGGACGGCCTTCCCCCGGGACATACTTCAGGCCACCGAGCCGATGCGCCCCGCCGGGGGCAGTCCGCCGGGGTGGTGGATCGGGGTGTGCGCGCCGGTCAGCGGGGCGCCGCTGCCGCCGCGCCGGACGGCGACGATCTCGGCGGCGATCGACAGGGCCGTCTCCTCGGGCGTACGGGCTCCGAGGTCGAGCCCGATCGGCGAGTGCAGGCGGGCCAGCTCCAGCTCGGTCACCCCGGCCTCGCGCAGCCGTTCGTTGCGCTGGAGGTGCGTGCGGCGGGAGCCCATCGCGCCGACGTACGCGACGGGCAGCTTGAGCGCCGCCTCCAGCAGGGGGACGTCGAACTTGGCGTCGTGCGTGAGGACGCACAGGACCGTGCGGGCGTCCACCGCGGTTCCGGCCAGATAGCGGTGCGGCCAGTCCACGACCAGCTCGTCGGCGTCCGGGAAGCGGGCCTTCGTCGCGAAGACGGGCCGCGCGTCGCACACCGTGACGTGGTAGCCGAGGAACTTGCCGGTCCGGACCAGGGCGGCGGCGAAGTCGATGGCCCCGAACACGATCATCCGGGGCGGCGGCACGCTGGACTCCACGAGCAGCGTGAGGGGCCGGCCGCAGCGCGAGCCGTCGGCACCGATGGTGAGGGTGGCGGTGCGGCCCTGGTCCAGCAGGGCGCGGGCCTCGGCGGCCGCGGTGCGGTCCAGCTCGGGGTGTCCGCCGAGCCCGCCCTCGTGGTGCCCCTCGGGGCGCACGAGCAGGGGACGGCCGAGGAGTTCGGCGGGGCCCTCGGTGACGCGGGCGACCGCGGCCGCCTCGCCGCGCGCGGCGGCGGTGAGCGCGGCGGTGTACACCGGCCGGGCGGGGTCGTCCGCCCGGACCGGGGTCACCAGGATGTCGATGACGCCGCCGCAGGTCAGGCCGACCGCGAAGGCGTCCTCGTCGCTGTAGCCGAAGCGTTCGAGGCGGGTCAGGCCGTCGTCGAGCGCCTGTTGGCACAGCTCGTACACCGCGCCCTCCACGCACCCGCCGGAGACCGAGCCGATCGCCGTGCCGTCGCGGTCGACGGCCAGCGCGGCCCCCGGCTGGCGGGGGGCGCTGCCTCCGACGGCGACGACGGTGGCCACGGCGAAATCGCGTCCCTGCCCGGCCCAGCGGTCGAGCTCTTCGGCGATGTCCAGCATCTCGGTCTCCTTGCGGGTGAGTGGGGCGGCGGGTCAGCTGACGCCGAGCCAGCTCTCGATCGGGTGCAGGGCGAAGTAGACGACGAAGATCACCGTCAGGCCCCACATGAACGCGCCGACCTCGCGGGCCCGGCCCTGGGCGGCCTTGATGGCGGCGTACGAGATGACGCCCGCCGCCACACCGGTGGTGATGGTGTACGTGAACGGCATCAGGACCACCGTCAGGAACACCGGGATGGCCACGGAGCGGTCGCTCCAGTCCACGTGCCGGGCGTTCTGCATCATCATCGCGCCGATGACGACGAGAGCGGCGGAGGCCACCTCGGCGGGCACGATCGCGGTGAGCGGGGTGAAGAAGAGGCAGGCGGCGAAGAACAGGCCGGTGACGACGGAGGCCAGACCGGTCCTGGCCCCCTCGCCGACGCCGGTCGCGGACTCCACGAAGACCGTCTGCCCGGAACCGCCGGCGACACCGCCGATGGCCCCGCCGGCGCCGTCGATGAACAGCGCCTTCGACAGGCCCGGCATGCGGCCCTTGTCGTCGGCGAGCCCGGCCTCCGTGCCGACACCGATGATGGTGGCCATCGCGTCGAAGAAGCCGGCGAGCACGAGGGTGAAGACGATGAAGCCGACGGTCATCGCGCCGACGTCGCCCCAGCCGCCGAACGAGACGTCACCGAAGAGCGAGAAGTCCGGCGAGGAGACCGCGGAGCCCTTGAGCTCCGGCGGGCCGCTGCTCCAGATCTTGGGGTCGACGTCCGCGACCTTGTTGATCACGACGGCGACCACGGTGCCGACGACGATGCCGATGAGGATCGCGCCGGGGATGTTGCGGGCCTGGAGCATGAAGATCAGCAGCAGGGTGACCGCGAAGACGAGGACGGGCCAGCCGGCGAGTTCCCCGGCCGGGCCCAGGGTCACCGGGGTCGCGGTGCCCTTGCCGACGAATCCGGCCTTGTAGAGCCCGATCAGGGCGATGAACAGGCCGATGCCCATGGTGATGCCGTGCTTCAGCGGGAGCGGGATCGCGTTCATGATCAGCTCGCGCAGACCGGTGACCACCAGGAGGCAGATCACCGCGCCGTACATCACGCACATGCCCATGGCCTGGGGCCAGGTCATTTCGGGGGCGACCTGCGAGGACAGGACACCGGAGACGCTGAGGCCCGCGGCGAGCGCCAGGGGGACCTTGCCGACGAAGCCCATGAGCAGGGTGGTCGCCGCCGCCGCGAGCGCGGTGGCGGTGATCAGGGCGGGCTGGCTGAGCAGATTGCCGTCGACGTCCTTGCCGCCGAGGATCAGCGGGTTGAGCAGAAGGATGTACGCCATGGCCATGAAGGTGGTGACACCACCGCGCACCTCCCGGGCCACGGTCGAGCCGCGGTCGGATATGTGGAAGTACCGGTCGAGCCACGATCTGCCGGCGGGGACGCGCGAGCCGGGGCCCGCGTCCTCCGCACCGGTCTTCGGCTGCACTGACTGCTGGGTCATGATGCCTGACTCCCAAGGTTCACAGGGGCACCCGCGATGAAGAATCGAAATGCGGGATTTGGGATGACTGCGCTGGCGGCACGACCCGGGGGACGGCCCGAGACGAACTGTTCATGCAGGAAGGAACGGAACGGTCGGGCCGTTCCGGTGCGGGGGGTGCGGGGCCGCGAGCGGGGCGGGACCCTGGGCCTCCGGGCGGTGCGGGCCGGGAAGTGTGACGTTCACCGGTGGCGCGCACCGCCCGGAGAGCTGGTGGTGGAGCCCTCGTCAGACGCCGGTGAGGTGTTCCGGCCGGACCGGCGTCCGGTCGAGCTCCAGACCCGTCGCGTTCCGGATCGCCGCGAGGACGGCCGGGGTGGACGACAGGGTGGGGGCCTCGCCGATGCCGCGCAGCCCGTACGGGGCGTGGTCGTCGGCGAGTTCGAGCACGTCGACCGGGATGGTCGGCGTGTCGAGGATGGTGGGGAGGAGGTAGTCCGTGAAGGAGGGGTTGCGCACCTTCGCGGTCACCGGGTCGACGATGATCTCCTCCATGACGGCGATGCCCATCCCCTGGATGGTGCCGCCCTGGATCTGACCGACCACCGACAGCGGGTTGAGCGCCTTGCCGACGTCCTGGGCGCAGGCCAGTTCGATGACCTTGACCAGGCCCAGTTCGGTGTCGACCTCGACCACCGCGCGGTGCGCGGCGAAGGAGTACTGGACGTGGCCGTTGCCCTGTCCGGTGCGCAGGTCGAAGGGCTCGGTGGGCCGGTGGCGCCATTCCAGCTCGACGTCGACCGCCTCGTCCTCCAGGACGTCCGCGATGCCGGCCAGCACCTCGCCGCCGTCGGTGACGACCTTGCCGCCCTCCAGGAGGAGTTCGGCGGTGGCCCAGGCGGGGTGGTAGGTGCCGAACTTGCGGCGGCCGAGTTCCAGGACCTGTTCCCGGACGGCCTCGCAGGAGTTCTTGACCGCGCCTCCGGTGACGTACGTCTGGCGGGAGGCGGAGGTCGATCCGGCGGAGCCGACCTTGGTGTCGGCCGGGTGGATGGTGACCTGGGAGACGCCGAGTTCGGTACGGGCGATCTGGGCGTGCACGGTGACGCCGCCCTGCCCGACCTCGGCCATGGCGGTGTGGACGGTCGCGACGGGTTCGCCGCCGATGACCTCCATGCGGACCCGGGCGGTGGAGTAGTCGTCGAAGCCCTCGGAGAAGCCGACGTTCTTGATGCCGACCGCGTAGCCGACGCCGCGTACGACGCCCTCGCCGTGGGTGGTGTTGGAGAGGCCGCCGGGCAGGGCCCGTACGTCGGCGTGCTCGCCGGCGCTCTCCCACTGGCGCTCGGGCGGCAGCGGCATGGCCTTGACCCGGCGCAGCAGTTCGGCGACCGGGGCGGGCGAGTCGACCTGCTGTCCGGTGGGCAGGAGGGTGCCCTGCTCCATGGCGTTGCGCTGCCGGAACTCGACCGGGTCCAGGTCCAGTGCGGCGGCCAGCTTGTCCATCTGCGCCTCGTAGGCGAAGCACGCCTGGACGGCGCCGAAGCCGCGCATGGCGCCGCACGGGGGGTTGTTGGTGTAGAGGGCGATCGCCTCGATGTCCACGTTGTCGATGACGTACGGGCCGGCCGACAGCGAGGAGGCGTTGCCGACGACGGCCGGGGACGCGGAGGCGTAGGCGCCGCCGTCGAGCACGATGCGGCACCTCATGTGCGTGAGCTTGCCGTCGCGGGTGGCGCCGTGCTCGTAGTGGAGGCGGGCCGGGTGGCGGTGGACGTGCCCGAAGAACGACTCGAAGCGGTTGTAGACGATCTTCACGGGCTTGCCGGTGCGCAGCGCGAGGAGGCAGGCGTGGATCTGCATCGACAGGTCCTCGCGTCCGCCGAAGGCGCCGCCGACGCCGGAGAGCGTCATGCGGACCTTCTCCTCGGGCAGGCCGAGGACGGGTGCGATCTGGCGCAGGTCGGAGTGGAGCCACTGGGTCGCCACGTACAGGTCGACCCCGCCGTCCTCGGCGGGTACGGCGAGGCCGGACTCGGGGCCCAGGAACGCCTGGTCCTGCATGCCGAAGTAGTAGTCGCCCTTGACGATCACGTCGGCCCGGGCCTCGGCCGCCGCCACGTTACCCCGGACGATCGGCTGGCGGTGGACGATGTTGGGGTGCGGCACATGGCCGATGTGGTGGTCGTCGCGGCCCTCGTGGATGAGGGGGGCGCCGGGTGCGGTCGCGGACGCCTCGTCGGTGACGACGGGCAGCTCGCGGTAGTCGATCCGGATCTTCGCGGCGGCGCGGCGGGCCGTCTCCGGGTGGTCGGCGGCGACCAGCGCGACGGGTTCGCCGTGGTGGCGGACCCGGCCGTGGGCGAGGACGGGGGTGTCCTGGATCTCCAGCCCGTAGTTCTTCATCGCGGCCGGCAGGTCGTCGTAGGTGAGGACCGCGTAGACGCCGGAGGTGGCCAGCGCCTCGGAGACGTCGATGGAGACGATCTCGGCGTGCGCGACGGTGGAGCGCAGGGTGTGGCCCCAGAGCATGTCCTCGTGCCACATGTCCGAGGAGTACGCGAACTCGCCGGTGACCTTCAGGATGCCGTCGGGGCGCAGCGTGGACTCGCCGATGCCGCCCTTGGTGCGGCTGCCCTGGTTGATGTTGGTGGGGGAACCGGTAACGCCCATCGTCTAGACCGTTTCTTCCGCGCGGGCGGCCGCGAGGCGGACCGCGTCGAGGATCTTCTCGTAGCCGGTGCAGCGGCAGAGGTTGCCGGAGAGCGCCTCGCGGATGTCCGCGTCGGACGGCTGCGGGGTGCGCTCCAGGAGCTCGTCGGCCGCGACCAGGAGGCCGGGGGTGCAGAAGCCGCACTGGACGGCTCCGGCGTCGATGAACGCCTGCTGGATCGGGGAGAGCTCCCCGGTGTCGCGGGTCTCGTCGCCGCCGGCGGGCTCGGCCTTCCAGCGCTTGGCCCGGTCCAGCGAGGTGCCGCAGGCGCCGGAGGCGCAGCCGGTGCCGGGGTGGGCCTCGGCGCGGTGGGCGGCGAAGTCGGCGAGCCCCTCGACGGTGACGACGTCGCGGCCCTCGACCTGACCGGCGGCGACCAGGCAGGAGCAGACGGGGACGCCGTCGAGGCGCACCGTGCAGGAGCCGCACTCGCCCTGCTCGCAGGCGTTCTTGGAGCCGGGCAGGCCCATGCGCTCGCGCAGGACATAGAGGAGGGATTCGCCCTCCCAGACGTCGTCGGCCTCGTGGCGGCGGCCGTTGACCGTGAAATTGACGCGCATGATCAGGCGGCTCCTTCGGTGCTGCGGCCGTTGCCGCGGTAGGACTCCCAGGCCCAGCCGAGAGTGCGGCGGGCCATGATTCCGACGGCGTGCCGGCGGTAGCTCGCGGTGCCGCGCACGTCGTCGATCGGGTTGCAGGCGCCGGCGGCGAGCGTGGCGAACTGCTGGGCGACGGACGGGGTGATGATCGTGCGGCTGTCCCAGAACCCGCCCTCCTCCAGGGCGGCGTTCAGGAACTCCTCGGCCTCCTTCGCCCGTACGGGTGTCGGGGCGGCCGATCCGATGCCGGTGCGGACCGTGCGGGTCCCGGGGTGCAGAGCGAGGCCGAAGGCGCAGACGGCGATGACCATCGCGTTGCGGGTGCCGACCTTGGAGTACTGCTGCGGCCCGTCGGCCTTCTTGATGTGCACGGCCCGGATCAGCTCGTCCGGTTCGAGGGCGTTGCGCTTGACGCCGGTGTAGAAGGCGTCGATGGGGATCATCCGGGTGCCGCGTACGGACTCGGCCTCCACCTCGGCTCCGGCCGCGAGCAGGGCGGGGTGGGCGTCACCCGCCGGGGAAGCGGTGCCGAGGTTGCCGCCGACGCCGCCCCGGTTGCGGATCTGCGGCGACGCGACGGTGTGCGAGGCGAGCGCGAGCCCGGGCAGCTCGGCCCGCAGGTGCTCCATGATCTGGCTGTACGGGACCGAGGCGCCGAGCCGCACGTTCTCCTGGCCCACCTCCCACTCGGTGAGCTCACCGACGCGGTTCAGATCCAGGAGGTATTCGGGGCGCCGGTGGTCGAAGTTGATCTCGACCATCACATCGGTGCCCCCGGCGATGGGCACAGCCGTCGGGTGCTCGGCCTTGGCGGCGAGCGCCTCCTCCCAGCTTGCGGGGCGAAGGAAGTCCATGGTGGCTCTCTTCTTCTCAATCGGGTTTTCACGCTGGGCTGGGTGACGGCCGGCCCTCGAACTTGTTCATGTCTTGTTCACGCGGTGTGTGGCCCAGTACACAAGCCCTGCTCCACCTGGTGCAGTCACCGAACCCATGAAGGAGTTGGCTGGTCTCCGCTCATGTCTTGTAGATTCGAACGAATGGCGGGGCTCAACAGCCTCACCGCAACACCCAGACTTCACCCGTACCAACGAAAGAGATCGGCGGCGACCCCATGCGGCTGCGCGCACTGCTGGAGAACGACGCGCTGGGCCTGCGGCTGCTCGGCGGCGACGAGGAGCTGGACCGGTCGGTCCGCGGCGTGATGACGACCGACCTGCGCGACCCGAGCCGCTACCTCACCGGCGGCGAGCTGGTCCTGACCGGTCTTGCCTGGCGCCGGGACGCCGAGGACTCGGAGCCGTTCGTGCGCATCCTGTCGGGCGCCGGGGTAGCCGGGCTCGCGGCCGGCGAGGCGGAGCTGGGCGACATCCCGGACGATCTCGTGGAGGCGTGCCGCCACCACCGGCTGCCGCTGTTCGCGGTCCACGAGACGGTCGCTTTCGCAACGATCACCGAGTACGTGGTGCGCCAGGTGTCCGGCGAGCGTGCGGGCGACCTGGCGGCCGTGGTGGATCGGCACCGCAGGCTGATGACCTCGGGCCCGACGGGTGGCGGCCCCGAGGTGGTCCTCGATCTCCTGGGCTCCGACCTGGACCTCCACGCCTGGGTGCTCTCCCCCACCGGGCGGCAGATCGCGGGTGCGGGCGCCCCGCTGCCCGCCGCCGCCGGGGCCGAGCTGGCCGGGCTGCATCTGGCCGCCGTCCGCTCCGGCCGCCGCGCCCCGCACCGGGCCGCCCTCGGCGGTACGACGTATTCGCTCTTCCCGATCCGGAACAACGGCCGGGGCGGCGCGGTGCCGCCCGCCCGCGACGTCCGGGAGTCGGTGCTCTCCGACTGGCTGCTCGCCGTGGAGGCCGACGCGAGCGACTGGCCGGCCGCGCGGCTCGACCTCCTCCAGGGCGTCACCCAGCTGATCGCGGTCGAGCGCGACCGCCGCGACGCGGCCCGCACGGTGCGCCGCCGGCTCGCCCAGGAGGTCCTGGAGCTGGTCCAGGCGGGGGCCGCGCCCGCCGAGATCGCCGCCCGGCTGCGCGTGGCGGCCCCGGTCCTGCTCCCCGGCCTCGGCACCGCACCGCACTGGCAGGTGGTGGTGGCCCGGGTCGAGTGGGACGCGGACGGCGCGTCCGGGGTCCGGGGCGGCCCGGTCGCCCAGGCCCTGCTGGAGGAGATCCTGGTCGATCCGGCGGCGACCGGCCCCGATTCGGCGGACCGGATCGCCGTCGCGCACACGGGTGACGAGGCCATCGCCCTGGTGCCGCTGCCCGCCGCCCCGGACGCGCCCCAGGACGGTGCCGGGGACGCGGACGCCGACGCACCGGACGTCGGGCCCGCCCTGCACGCCGACGCGCTGCTCGCCGCCGTGCGCGCCCCGCTCTCCGCGGGCCTCGGCGACGACGGCCGCCTGACCCTGGGTGTCAGCGCCTCGGTGCACTCGGCGGAGGGTCTGCGCGGCGCCCTGGAGGAGGCCCGGCACGCGCGCCGGGTGGCGGCGGCCCGGCCCGGCCGGGTCTGCGCCGCCGGCCACCACGAGCTGGCCTCGCACGTACTACTGCTGCCGTTCGTCCCGGACGACGTGCGGCGGGCGTTCACCGCCCGGCTGCTGGACCCGCTGCGCGAGTACGACCGGCGCCACCGCGCGGAGCTGATCCCGACCCTGGAAGCCTTCCTGGACTGCGACGGTTCGTGGACCCGCTGCGCGGCCCGGCTGCATCTGCACGTCAACACGCTGCGCTACCGGGTCGGGCGAATCGAGCAGTTGACGGGGCGTGACCTGGCACGCCTGGAGGACAAGCTCGATTTCTTCCTCGCCCTGCGGATGAGCTGAAATCCCGGGCCGGACAAGGGCTGTACCCCGTGCGGTCGATTGTGAAAAGTTTCACCTGACATTGCCTCGACCTCTTGGCCCGGCGTGCCATTCCGTGCTGTGATGCGGCCCATACTCAACAGCTCGAAGGCGCGCTCGGGGAGGGCAACGTGGCGCATACCGCCATGTCTGGTTCCGGAACGACAGCAGATGACGATCCTCCGCTCCAGACCGCGGTATGGCGGCTGCGCTCACGCGCCTGCTGGACGGACGCCGCGGCCCTGCTGGAACACGACGCCGCCACCGACCCGGCCGCGGCCCTCCAGCGGACGGCCCTGCTGACCGAGCGGTGCCTGTACACGGGGCAGGGCTGGACGGACGCCGAGGACGCCCTGCGCACCGCCGAGGCCATGGCCCACGACGACGAGGAGCGCGGCGCGGCGGCCTGCGAGCGCGGCTACCTCGCGTACGCCTCGACGCTGCTCGGGGTGCGGGACCGGGCCGACGAGGCCCGGGTGGCGCTCGGCCGGGCGGCGGCCCTGCTCTCCCCCGCCGCCCAGGGCCGGCCGCTGCTCGACTTCCGGCGCGGCCTGATCGCGCAGAACATCGCGGACTCCCCGCAGGCCGCCCGGGCCGCGTACCGCAGGGCGCACGCCGGCGCCACCGAGCAGGGCGACGCGCTGCTGCTCTCCTCGACCTGGCGCCATCTCGCCCTGATCGCGCTGCGCGAGGGCGAGCTGGCGGAGGCCCGGCACGGCTTCGCGGAGTCCCTGCGGATAAGGGAGGAGCTGGGCTATCTGGTCGGTACGGCCCCGGCGCTCATCGCGCTGGCCGACGCCGAGTCCGAGCCGGAGGCGGCGACCCGGCTGCGCGCCGAGGCGGCCCGGCTCTTCCGGCTGCTGGGCGGCGTCCCGACCTGGCTGGGCCCGCACCTGGACCAGCCCCCGCCGGAGACGGTCGGGGCGAACTGAGACCGAGGCGCCCGTCCCCGTACGCCTCAGGGCCTACGGGGGTCAGCCGTCGGCGCCCGCGAAGTGCTCGCGCACCAGTGACTGGACGACCGCCACGTCCTGGGCGATCAGCGCGTCGAGCAGCGCGGTGTGCTCGGAGGCGTCGGCCAGCAGGTCGGCGCGCCGGGTGACCGGGTTGTCCATCAGGGGCCACTGGGAGCGGCGGTGCAGGTCGTCGGCGACGGCCACCAGGCTGGGGTTCCCGGCGAGGGCGAGCACCGCGCCGTGGAAGGCCCGGTCCGCGTCCGCGTAGCCGGCCCGGTCGCCGACGGCCGCCGCGGCCACGGTGGCGTCCGCCAGCGGGCGCAGCGCGCACCAGCGGGCGGGCGGGACGGTGCGGGCGAGCCGCAGCATGACGGGGACCTCGATCAGGGCGCGGACCTCGGCCAGCTCCGCCAGCTCGCGCGGTCCCCGCTCGGCGACCCGGAAGCCCCGGTTCGGTACGACCTCCACGGCCCCCTCGGTGGCCAGTCGCTGCATCGCCTCGCGCACCGGGGTGGCGGAGACACCGAAGCGGGCGCCGAGGGCCGGCGCCGAGTAGACCTGGCCGGGGACCAGCTCGCCGTCGACCAGTGCGGCGCGCAGGGCCTCCAGGATCTGGCCGCGCACGGAGTGCCGGCGCACCTGGACGCGGGGGGCGGGCGCCTCGTGCGGGTGCTCCCCGTGGGTGTGCTCGCCGCGGGCCTGCTCGGGCACCCTGACGGCCGAGCCCGGCACGGCACCGCCGTACGGGGGACGCACCTCCTCGCGCGCTCCGCCCTGCTCCACGGGCACCTCCTCGGCCGGTCACGGGCGCGCTCGCGCGTCGGGCGCCCTGTGTGCACGATAGGCGTAACGACCCCCGGTTCACACATTGATACGGCAGGGTAAGGTAAGGCTTACCTGCTGACGATCGTGAATCGGTGGTCCCCGCATGACCCTGCCCGCCCTGCTCCCCGCGGTGACGGCCTCACCCGTGGCCGACGCCTACGCGCGCCTGACCGAGGTCTTCCCCGGGCTGCGCGCAGAGATCCTGGCCGACGGCGAGAGCGCCCCCGGCGGACCCGGCTGGGTCGGTGCGCACGAGCTGGCGGCGGGCGGTGAGGCCCTGGACACGTTCCTCGCCTTCGACTCCGAGCAGGTGCGGCGGGACTACGGCCAGGAGGGCCGGCCCGATGTGATCGCCAGCTTCGGACTGCACCGCTACGCCTGGCCGGCCTGCCTGCTGGTGACGGTGCCGTGGTTCCTGCACCGCCGAGTGCCCCGCGTCCCGGTCGAGGACGTCTCGTTCCAGCGGGCCCTGGGCCATCTGACGCTGCGGGTGCGGGAGTTCGCCTGCCTGCCCGGCGACCCGGCGGCCGGGTCGCCGGGGGCCCGGGTGGTGGCCGACGAGGCGGCGCTGCGGGCCGAGGTGCTGGACGCGGTGGCCGAACACCTGGCCCCGGTCCTCGAGGGCTTCCGGCCGCGGATGCGGCGCGGGAAGCGGGCCCTGTGGGGGATGGCGACCGACGAGATCGTCGAGGGCCTCTGGTACGTCGCCCATCTGCTGGGCGAGGAGCGGCGCGCCATGCGGGAGCTGGAGGCGCTGTTGCCCGGCACCACCGAGCCGTACGTCGGCACGGCGGGCTTCCGCGAGCTGACCGGGCCGAACGGCGAAGCGCTGCCGACCCGGGACCGGGCGAGCTGCTGCCTCTTCTACACGCTGCGCCCCGAGGACACCTGTGTCACGTGCCCGCGTACGTGCGACGAGGAGCGGGTCCGCAAACTGACGCCCGCGCCCTGATCCACTCCGCCGCGCCCACACCGCCCGGACGGGTGGCGCGTATTCGAACACCATGCGCACACCGCTGAAGGGCGTTCGACCAGAACGCCCATATCGACGGTCTCCTGCACCCCGTTGGCGTTCTCTTGTCCCGAAACCGCCTGGACGGGAAGGGATTTCCGCCACGATGGCGCCCGAAACGCCCTACGTGACGCAAGGGACCGCGCATGAGACTGACCGACATATCGCTTGACTGGCTGCTTCCGGGCGCCGTGCTGCTCGTGGGGGTCATGGCGGCGGTGGCGGTGGTCGCGCGCGGAAGGCGCGCCTCTGACACAGCCTCGGCCGACGACAGCTGGGAACGCAGCGAGGAGCGGCGCAGACGCAAGGAAGCGATGTACGCCACCGCTTCGTACGTGCTGCTGTTCTGCTGCGCGGCGGTCGCCGCCGCACTCTCCTTCCACGGGCTCGTCGGCTTCGGCGAGCAGAACCTCGGCCTCTCGAACGGCTGGGAGTACCTGGTGCCCTTCGGCCTGGACGGGGCGGCGATGTTCTGCTCGGTCCTGGCCGTACGGGAGGCCAGCCACGGGGACGCGGCGCTCGGCTCGCGCCTCCTGGTGTGGACCTTCGCCGGTGCCGCCGCCTGGTTCAACTGGGTGCACGCGCCGCGCGGCATCGACCACGCGGGTGCCCCGCACTTCTTCGCGGGCATGTCGCTCTCGGCCGCCGTGCTGTTCGACCGCGCGCTGAAGCAGACCCGCCGGGCCGCGCTGCGCGAGCAGGGCCTCGTGCCCCGGCCGCTGCCGCAGATCCGGATCGTGCGCTGGCTGCGCGCGCCCCGGGAGACCTTCGGCGCCTGGTCGCTGATGCTCCTCGAAGGCGTACGCACGCTGGACGAGGCGGTCGACGAGGTACGCGAGGACCGCAGGGAGAAGGAGCAGAACCGTCTCCGCAGAAGGGACCAGGAGAAGCTGGACCGGGCGCACATCAAGGCCCTGAACCGGCAGAACCGGGCCTGGGGCCGGCTCGGGCGGGGTGGCTCCCCGGTCGAGGTGCCCGCACTGGCCCCGGGGACGGGCTCCGCGCAGTCCGTCGCGGAGCCCGCCATATCCGAGCCGGGTCAGCTGCCCCTGCGACCCCGGCCATCCCTGCAAGCCGTGAACCACTCGAACTCGGCGAGCGTCCCTGAACTGGGCGCGAGCGAATCGGCCGCGGTCGACCTGACCGCCGAGGACGACACCCAGGCCCTGCCCCGGCTCGATTCGCTGGAGCAGAAGCTGAAGGACCTGGAGCAGCAGTTCGGCTGACACGGGACGGCGGACGTACGCGAACGGCCCTGGTGGTCCGGAAGGATCGTCAGGGCCGTTCGCCGTCCAGTTCGAACCACACCACCTTGCCCAGCGAGCGGGGGCTTATCCCCCAGGAGTCGGCAAGGCTCTCCACCAGGACAAGTCCCCGGCCGTGCGTACCGTCGTCGGCGGACGGTACGTGCGGCCCGGGGTCCATTCCGGGGACGAAGTCCCGCACCTCCACGCGCAGGCGGCGGGGTGCGACGCTCACGGCGACGACCGCGCCCTCGTCCGTGTGCACCAGGGCGTTGGTCACCAGCTCGCTGAGCAGCAGCTCGGCGACCTGCGCCGGTTCCTCCTTCCACCGGTAGCGCAGTAACTCCCGCACTGCACCGCGGACTTCTCCCACGGCGGCCAGATCGGCCCGGTCCACCCTGCGATGCATCCGGGCCTCTTCGTGACGCTCCATCGTTTCCCCCGCCCACACGGTCATTCGCCCCCTGTCTCGAAGGTGCTCACGCAATGCATGCCCCGCCTACCGGCTGTCACGCTTGCGGAGTCCTACGGAGCGGAGGCAATCGTGC
Source organism: Streptomyces sp. SAS_281 (assembly GCF_052542855.1). Lineage (NCBI taxonomy): Bacteria > Bacillati > Actinomycetota > Actinomycetes > Kitasatosporales > Streptomycetaceae > Streptomyces > Streptomyces sp. SAS_281. Next base: position 49,549 of record NZ_JBMNDO010000021.1, on the reverse strand, counting down.
GGGGCTCAGGCGCGTTTGTAGTAGTACTTCATCCCGCTGACGTCGTGCTGGATGCCGCTGCCGTTGGTCACGAAGAAGGTCGCGCCCGTCGCGGTGTAGCAGTACCCGGGGTTGGGGCCGACGAGCTTGAGCGTCCCCACGTTGAGCCGGCTGCTGGTGCTGGACGTCACCTCCGCCTCGTACGGGCAGTTGTTGTACACGTAGTCGCTGAGGCGCACCACTCCGTTCTTGGAGATGGTGATGGTGCCGGGCTGACCCGGGTTGTACACCTCCCCGAACTTCCAGGTGCCGACGAACGCCGCCGGCACCGTGCCGCTGTCGCCGCCGCCCGAGCCGCCGGCGGAAGAACCGCCCGACGTGGTGGTCGAACCCCCGCCGCCGGACGTGCTCGTGGAGCCGCCCGAACTGCTGCCGCCCGAACTGCCGCCGCTGGTCGTGGTGGAGGAACCGCCCCCGGTGGAGGACGAACCGCCGCCGGAGGAACCCCCCGTGGACGAGCCGCCGCCCGTGGTGCCCGCGTCGCCGGCGTTCCGGCCGTCGGTGCCCGGCTCCCCGTCCTTGCCGTCCTTCCCGTCCTCGCCGGCGTCCGCCTTCTTCCTGCTCGGTGACTTGCTGGGCGACGCCTTCGGGCTCCTGCTCCCGGCCGGCGAGGCGCTGCCTGCAACCGAGGGCCCCGGTGCGGCGGTCGGGCCGGTCGAAGTGGCGGCCGGGGGCGCCGCGTGCGCGTCGGCGCCGTCGTGGCTGAACGGCTGGAGGACGGCCAGCGTGCCGCCGCCCCCGCCGATCACGACCACCAGCGGGATCGCGACCATCCAGGGGCGGCGCCGCTTCTCCCGCTTCGGCTTCTCCTCCATCCTCTCGTCCTCCCCCACCGCCGCCGCCTCGGGCGCCGCCCGGAGGTCCATCGTCGCCCGGTCGCCCTCCTGGCGCAGCGGCTCCGCCTCGGCGTCGAGCAACTGCGCCGACTGGCGGGCCAGGTGGCTCACGACGGCGGCGGGCAGCCACGAGGCGGCGACCGGCCCCGCCTCGCGCCCCGGCTCGGCCAGCAGCTCGTCCACGGAGGGCCGGTCCTCGATCGGCTTGGCCAGAAGCCGGGCGATCAGTGCCTTGAGATCCGCGTCCCGGACCCGATCGAGCTCGGGTTCGGCCTCGGCGATCCGGTACATGATCGCGTGCTGGTTGCTCGCCCCGTGCCCGAAGGGGAGCGTCCCGGTCGCCGCGTACGTGAGGACGCAGCCGAGGGTGAAGACGTCGCTCTTCGGTACCGCGCTCTCCCCGTGCACCTGCTCCGGGGCCATGAACCCGGGCGTGCCGATCATCATGTTGGTACTGGTGAGCAGGGACTCGACGGCGGTCCCGACGGCACGGGCGATCCCGAAGTCGATGACCTTGGGCCCCTCCATCGTGAGCATCACGTTGGACGGCTTGAGGTCGCGGTGGACGATGCCCGCCGCGTGGATGTCCTTCAGCGCGTGCAGCAGCCCCGTGGCGAGCGCCTGCACCGAGGCGGCGGGCAGGGCGCCGTGGCCCCGCACGACCTGTTCCAGGGAGAGCCCGGGCACGTAACCCGTGGCTACCCAGGGGAATTCGGCGTCCGGCGCCGCGTCCAGGACGGGCGCGGTCCAGCGCTCGCCGACGCGCCGTGCCGCTTCCACCTCACGCCTGAAACGGCCCCTGAACTGCGGGTCCGCGACGTGCTCCGGGTGCACCACCTTGACCGCGACGGTGCGGCCCCCGTCGGAGCGGGCGAGGTAGACCCGGCCCATGCCTCCCGCGCCGAGCCGCCCCAGCAGCAGATAGGGCCCGATGCGCGCCGGGTCCGTCGGCGTCAGCGGCTTGATGCCTCCGTCGAGGTAGTCCTCGTCGCCCACGTGGTCGTCGTTGTTCACATCGGTCTCCTGAAGTCCCCATGTACGGCCGTGACTTGGCGCGGCAAACGTTCAGTGTGAAGCAAAGAGGGCGCCGATTGGAACAACTTCCGGAAACAATTCCGGAACCTTCTTCTACGCTGTCCCCTGAGGCACCATGAGGAGCCAGAGATTCCGTAAGCGGGGGCCGCGTCGATGAGTCCGAAGCAACAGCGCGGGGAGGCCACGGCCGCCCAGGTGCTCGACACCGCCCTGGAGCTGTACGCGGCCCAGGGCGAGGCCGGCCTCACGCTGAACGCCATCACCTCGGCCAGCGGCGTGAGCGCGGGCAGCATCTACCACCACTTCGGCAGCCTTCAGGGCGTGGTCCTCGCTCTCGCGCAGTCCTGGCTGGGCCGTCTCCTCGGCGAGGTGGTCGAGGCGATGGAACAGGTCACGGACGCGCGCGGCGGCGTACACGCGCTCACGGAGGCGTACCTCCGCTTCGTCCAGGCGCATCCGGACGCGGCCCGGCTGATGCACTCCGTCACCGTCGACCGCGAGGCCATCACGAACGCGCGGCAGCTCCGGGGTGCACAGGAGGCCCGGATCGCACCGCTCGCCGCCTGGCTCCGAGCGCACCAGGAGTCGGGCGAGCTGGTCGCGCTGCCGCTGCCGGTCCTGGAGTCGCTGATCCTGGGTCCGGTGACGAGCATCGCGCGGCGCTGGCTCGCCGTGGGTGACATCGACATCGAGGAGGCCGTCCGCACGGTCCCGTATCACATCTGGCGCTCCGTCAGCCCGTGAGCCGACCCCGGACTTCCGTTCGAGCGCCGCACGGCCGTGGCACTCCGGAGCCCCCCGGGGGCGGGGTGTGTTCCCTCTCCACGGTTAACTCTCGAAGAATTCACCCTGGTTGGCGTTGACGCGGCGCTGTCTACGCGCGTCATCATGGAGCATGCGAATCCCCCCACGGATCACCACGCTCGGCGGCGCGGCCGCCCTTCTGTCCGCTCTCCTCGTCGGCGGCCCGGTCACGGCCACCGCTTCGGCGACGACCGCATCGGTCGGCAGCGTCTGCTACTCGGACCTGCCGTCCCAAGCCCACGACACCCTGGACCTCATCGACGCCGGCGGCCCGTTCCCGTACGACCAGGACGGCACCGTCTTCCAGAACCGCGAGGGCGTGCTGCCGTCGCAGAGCACCGGCTACTACCACGAGTACACCGTCATCACCCCCGGCTCCCCGACGCGTGGCGCGCGGCGCATCGTCACGGGTGAGGAGAGCCGGGAGGACTACTACACCGCCGACCACTACGAGACGTTCGACCTGGTGGACCACGACTGCTGACCACTCCCCCCGCCCGGGTCCGCGCCGCAGTCCCCCACCTGCGGCGCGGACCCGCACCAGTAGGGTCGTCCCCATGACCGTGACCTATGTGCTCGAAGGCTCCCTGATCACCGGCCTGGACAGCTTCTGGACCGTGGTCGGCGAGGCGGTGAACGGGCCGGGCGGCTACTTCGGGCGGAATCTCGACGCCTTCGCGGACTGTCTGAGCGGTGGCATGGGTGCGCCGGACGACGACTTCGTCTTCGAGTGGCGCGACCACGCCCTGTCCGCGAGCGCGTTGGGGCACGCGGAGACCGCCCGCCATCTGGAGCGGCTGGCCGCCCGTGCGCATGAGAGCAACCGCAGCCGCCTGCGCGAGGAGTGTGCGCAGGCGGCTGCGGGGCGCGGTCCGACCCTCTTCGACCGGCTGGTGGAGATCATCCGGGACCGGGCGGGGCCGGACGCGCTGCGGTTGCTCTGAGGGCGTGCCGGGTCAGTAGCTCGTCGTGACGCTCACCTGCCCGAAGTCCTGCGCGCCGTACAGGCTGATGTAGTGCGCGCCGGCGGCCGGGTGGTCCACCGTGAGGGTGTGCGCGTTGCCGCTGCCGGTGGCCTTGGCGGTGTACGAGCCGGTGGTCGCCCAGCCGGTGGTGCTGTAGTAGAGGTCGGCGTCGCCGGTGCCGCCGCCGGTGGTGACGGTCAGCCGGTCGGTGCCGGCGGGTACGTAGAGGTACAGGTAGGCGTAGTCGCCCCGGGTGGCGTGCTGCCCGTCGCGGGCGCAGTCCTGGCCCAGTTCGCGGGTGTCGGTGCCGGGGCACTGGGTGGTGGGCTCGGTCGGCGGGTCGGTGACGGTGCCGCAACTGCCCGCTGCGCACGCAGTGAGCCAGGCGGCCCAGTCGGTGTCGTACCGGCTGCCGATGGCGGCGGTGAGCAGGGTGCGGGCGCCGTTCCAGTCACCGGCGCGGTACAGGCCGAGGAGCTTGTCCACGTCGGCGCGGTGCGACTGGAGCATGAAACGGACGGCGAGGTAGCCCCAGTTGTAGACGCGGGTCTGGTCGGCGTTCTCGTAGGTGGTGTCGAAGAGGGTGCGCAGGGCGTAGGTGTGCGCGCCGGCCTCGGTGAGAGCGTCGTCGTAGACGACATCGCGGTACGAGTAGGAGACGTACTCCGCGAAGCCCTCGATCCACCACACGGTCGGGGTGGTGACTCCGGCGGCGAAGTCACCCGCCATGTCGAACCGGCCGTCGAGGTAGTGGGTGTACTCGTGGTTGAGGTTCCAGATCTGGAAGTCGGGCCGGACCCACTCGGCCTCGTAGGCGATGAACCTCGGCTGGTTGCCGGCTGCCGAGGGGTCGCCCTCCAGGTACATCCCGCCGTTGTCGGTGTCGATGCCGTAGATGGCGCCGGCGTAGGTCTGGTAGTCGGAGCTCGAGTCGAAGACGACGACCTCGATGGTGGCGTTGCGGTCACCCGCGACGGGCCCGCCGTCCCTGGCGACCCGGTGGAAGTAGGCGTCCTGGCCGCGCAGGCTGGTGCACGCCTCGGTCAAATCGTCCGAGGACATCTGCTGGGCGAGGATGCGGATGCTGTCGCTGCACGTGTACGAGATCGGCAGGACGGCGCTCCTGAGGCGGGCGGCCAGGTCGCAGGTGCCGTACGCGGAGCAGTTCGCGCTGTCGTAGTAGTCGGCCATCTCGGCGAGGCCGACCCAGAGCGGCGCGGTCCGCCCGGTGAGTGAGGAGCGGCCGAGGAGGTCGATGACCAGCGGTTTCGCCGTGGGGCGCAACGTGTCCTCCTGGAGGAAGCGGGCCAGCTCGCGGCCCGCGTTGGAGGCCAGGTAGGACTGGTCGGTGCCCAGCAGGTCCAGGTGGTCGCGGGCGAAACCGGCGAGCGCGCCGAGCAGGCTCGGGTCGGCCTCGACGGCGCTGACGAACGCGGGCAGCTGGTGGCCCCGGAAGGTCACCGTGAAGACGTTGTTGACCGCGTTGAGCATGTACCAGGAGCCGTTGTACGTGGAGTCGTAGCCGGCCAGCAGCCGCTTCACGACGGACAGGTAGCGGGCGTTCTGCTCGGCGCTGTCGATGAGGACGACGGCCTCGGCCAGGGTCTCGCCGTTGGCGTCGGTGACGTCGCGGGAGCGCGCGGAGGCGAAGAAGGCGTCCAGGCCGCCCTGGACGGCGGTGCGCAGGGCGGTGCCGTACGAGCCGACGGTGCCGGGGTCGTAGTACTGCACGTAGTACCCGGCCCGGAGGTAGAGCACCAGCTGGGGCATGCCGGTGCTGCTGTCGCCGGGGTAGGCGGCGGATCCGTCGCGCAGGGCGTTCGCGACGGTGACCATCTGGGCTTCACGGAAGGCGCGGTAGCCGTCGTCGCCCTTGACGGCGAACAGGGTGTTGACGCAGTCGCTGGTGGACGCCTTGATCTGCTGGACGAGGGCGCCGCCGGTGCGGTTGACGAAGTCGGCGACGGAGCACGTTGCCGCTCGCGCCCGGGACTTCACCTTCATGGAGGGGGCCGGGTGGCTCGGGCGGGTGGCGCGAGGGTCGTCGTAGTCGCGCCGCAGCGCGTCCTTGGAGGCGCTGAGCGGGGCGCGGTCGGCGGGGCTGAGGGCCGCCTCGCCCAGGTGGGCCGGGTCCTGGGCGGGCGCGGTGGCGGCCCGCGCGGCGGGGCCACCCGGCTCGGGCGGCGCCTGGACGGCCGCCCGGTGAGCGGCGGCAGGGGCGGCGGGCCGGGGCTCGGCGGCGGGGGCCGGTGCGGCGAGCATGCCGATGCCCAGCCAGGCCGCCAGGGCCGCGGTGGTGAGTCCGGTGACTCTCTGTCGGGCCGTTCGTCTCTTCACGTGCCGCCTCCCAGCGGTGTGGTGGCCGCGCGCCGTTGCGCGGCCGTGGGGGGGTGGCGCGGTGAGGCCGGACGGCGGGCGACCGGAACGGTCAGCTAAATGACATGAACACGACCTCAAGCGCGCCCTCAGTACAATGGCACATGTCACATGTCTTTAGGAAGCGGCCGTGACGACATGGCCCGGACGGGTCAACGCCGTTGGCTAAGCGGGAGGTTGAGGCGCTACGCCCGGCCCACCGGTTCGCCCCGGCGGCCGTCTGCCCACAGCGAGCGGACGTGCGACATGTGGCCTAGCATGCAGGATTCCGCGCCCTCGGCGTCCCCGGCGACCACCAGGTCGAGCAGTTCGATGTGCTCCTCGGCCGACGCGGTCAGCTGCCCGGACTCGGAGAGCCGGTTCAGCCCGAAGAGCCGCGAGCGCTTGCGGAGTTCGCCGACCTCCTCGACCAGCCGCCGGTTGCCGGCCAGCCCCAGCAGGGCGAGGTGGAAGCGCCGGTCCGCCTCCAGGTAACCGAGGATGTCGTGCCGCCGGGCGGCCTCGACGATCTCCTCGGCGACCGGCCGCAGCGCCTCCAGCTCGCGCGTCAGCCCCATCCGCGCGATCCGGCCGACCGTGGGCACCTCGATCATCGCGCGCAGCTCGGTGTAGTCGTCCAGGTCCTGGTCGGTCAGTTCGGTGATCCGGAAGCCCTTGTTGCGGACGGCCTCGACCTGGCCCTCGCGGACCAGGTCGAGCATCGCCTCACGGACGGGGGTGGCCGAGACGCCGAACTGGGCGGCCAGCGCGGGCGCCGAGTAGACCGTGCCGGGCCGCAGTTCGCCGGAGACCAGGGCCGCCCGCAGCGCGTGTGCCACCTGGTCGCGCAGGTGCTCGTGGGCCGAGATGGCGTTGAGCGACGTCAGGCGGGCCATGTCTGTTCCTCCAGCACCGTGCGGAGGGCCAGAATACAATGTCACGTTGGACCTGGACCCGGCGCGGGCTCACAGCAGGAAGCCCTCCGGGAAGGGGTCGTCCGGGTCCAGGAAGTACTGCGCGGTCCCGGTGATCCAGGCCCTTCCCGTCACCGTCGGGACGACGGCGGGCAGCGCGCCCACGGCGGTCTCGCCGACCAGCCGGCCGGTGAACCGGGTGCCGATGAAGGACTCGTTGACGAAGTCCCGGTCCAGCGGGAGTTCGCCCCGGGCGTGCAGCTGGGCCATGCGCGCGGAGGTGCCCGTGCCGCACGGCGAGCGGTCGAACCAGCCGGGGTGGATGGCCATCGCGTGCCGCGAGTGCGCCGCGTCGGAGCCGGGCGCGATCAGCTGGACGTGCTTGAGCCCGTGGATGGCCGGGTCCACCGGATGGACCGGCCGGTCGGCGGCGTTGACGGCCTCCATCAACGCCAGCCCTGCCGCAAGCAGTTCGCCCTTGCGTGCCCGGTCGAACGGCAGGCCCAGGTCCTCCAGCCGCACCATCGCGTAGAAGTTGCCGCCGTAGGCGAGGTCGTACGGCACCTCGCCGAACCCGGGGACCTTCGCGGTGAGTCCGAGCCCCGCACTGAAGGCCGGGACGTTGGTGAGGGTGACGGAGGTGGCGGCCCCGCCCTCGACTCGGACGTCCACGGTGACCAGCCCCGCCGGGGTGTCCAGCCGTACGGTGGTGACCGGTTCGGTGACCGGGACCATGCCGGTCTCCACCAGCACGGTCGCCACCCCGATCGTGCCGTGCCCGCACATCGGCAGGCAGCCGGAGACCTCCATGAACAGCACCCCGAAGTCGGCGTCGGCCCGGGTCGGCGGCTGGAGGACGGCCCCGCTCATCGCGGAGTGGCCGCGCGGCTCGTACATCAGCAGGGTGCGCACCGCGTCCCGGTGCGCCAGGAAGTACGCGCGGCGCTCGGCCATGGTGGCGCCGGGGAGTGTGCCGATCCCGCCGGTGATCACCCGGGTGGGCATGCCCTCGGTGTGCGAGTCGACGGCGTGGAAGACGTGGCGGCTGCGCATCGTGCCTCCCCCTCTCAGTCCAGGCCCTCGGCGAGTGCCTTCTCCGTCGCGGCGCGTACGGCGGCCAGGGCGTCGGCGTCCAGCGGCAGACGGGGCGGCCGGGTGGGCCCGCCGTGCCGGCCGACGATGTCCATGGACGCCTTGATGGCCTGGACGAACTCCGGCTTGGAGTCCCACCGCAGCAGCGGGTGCAGCCGCCGGTAGAGCGGCAGGGCCCGCTCCAGGTCCCCCGAGACGGCCGCCCGGTACAGCTCGACACAGCCGCCCGGCAGCATGTTGGGGCAGCCGGCGATCCAGCCGACCGCCCCGGCCAGGGCGAGTTCGAGCAGTACGTCGTCGGCGCCCACGAGCAGGTCGAGGCCCGGCGCCTCCTCCGCGATCTCGTACGCCCTGCGGACGTCGCCGCTGAACTCCTTGACCGCCACGACCGAACCCTCCGCGTGGAGCTGCCCGAGCAGCCGGGGCGTCAGATCCACCTTGGTGTCGTACGGGTTGTTGTAGGCGACGACGGGCAGCCCGGCCGCCGCCACCTCGGCGTAGTGCGCGCGGACGGCCGCGTCCTCGCACGGGTAGCCGTTCGGGGGCAGCAGCAGGACGGACCCGGCCCCGGCGTCGGCGGCCTCCTCGGCGCGGCGACGGGACTGCGCGCTGTCGTACGAGGAGACGCCGGGCATCACCCTGGCCCCGTCCCCGGCCGCCTCGACCGCGACCCGCACGACCTCCCGGCGCTCCCGGTCGCTGAGGGTCTGGTACTCCCCCAGCGAGCCGTTGGGCACCACCCCGTCGCACCCCGCGTCGAGGAGGTCGCGGACGTGCGCGGCGTACGCGTCGAAGTCGACGGACCGGTCCTCGCGGAGGGTGAGCGGTGTGGCGACCATGACCCCCCGCCAGGGGGCACCGGTGCGGGTGGGCTCGGCTGTCATACGGGCTCCTTCGGGGTGGGTACGGGCGTACGGGGGCTCAGACGTCCTCGGACCGGGCGGCCCGGGCGAGCGTGGCGAGCGGGACCGGGCAGGCGAGCGGGCGCCGGTCGGGAGGCGCTTCGCCGTCGGGGGCGGCCAGGGCGCGGACGGCGAAGCCGCACGTGTGGCCCTGGCACCAGCCCATGCCCGCCCGGGTGAGCAGCTTGGCCGTGCGGCCGTCGCCCGCGCCCAGCTCGGCGACGGCGGTCCGGACCGTGCCCGCGGTGACCTCCTCGCACCGGCAGACCTCGGTGTCCGGGGCGAGCCAGCCGGTCCACCCCGGCCCCGGCCGGTGCACTGCCCCCATCAGCGCGGCGAACCCGCGCATCCGGCGCCGGCTGCGGCGCAGCGCCCCCGCGCGGGGCCGCGCCCGGCCGCCCCGGACGTCGGCGATCACCGAGAGGGCGGCCGACTCGCCCTCGGCCAGGGCCAGTCGGACACCGCCGACGCCCCCGGTCTCGCCGGCGGCCCAGACTCCGGGCACGGTGGTGCGCAGCTGTTCGTCGACCTCCAGGGCCGCCGAGCCGTCCGTGCCGGTGCGGGTGGCGCAGCCGAGGCCGAGGGCGAGGTCCAGGTGCGGCACGAGTCCGTGGCCTACGGCGAGCGCGTCGCAGTCGATGCGCCGCCCGGTCCCCGGCACGGGCCGCCAGGCGCGGTCGATCCGGCTGACCGTGATCCCTTCCACCCGCTCGGTGCCTTGGACGGCGGTGACGGCCCGGCGCGTGAGCATCCGCACCCCGTGCCGGGCGAGGCCGGCCCGGTGGCGGGCGCCCTCCGCGAGCCGGTCGGGGTTCGCGGCCAGGACCCGGGGGGCACGGGCGTACGCCCCGTAACCGGCGGCCTCCACCAGGGCGGGCACCCGGGCCCCGGCCCTGGCCAGGGAGAGGGCGACGGCCTGGAGCAGCGGACCGCTTCCGGCGACGACGACGCGCCGCCCGGGCAGTACGAGCCCCGACTTGAGCATCGCCTGGGCCCCGGCCGCGCCGACCACGCCGGGCAGGGTCCAGCCGGGAAACGGGAGTTGGCGTTCGACGGCGCCCGTCGCGAGCACGAGGCGGCGGGCGCGCGGGGCGGCTCCCTCGCCGCCGTCGGGGCCGGTGAGCGCGTGCAGGGTCCAGTCCTCGCCGGTCCGCGTCACCGCCCAGACGTGGTGGCCGGTGAGGTGGCGCACCCGCCCGGTGGCGCGGTGCCGGTCGAGGCGGGCGGTGAGCGCGGTGAACGTGTCCCAGCCGTGGTGCAGGGCCTCGGGGCGGGTGGCGCCGAGACCGGGGGCGGGTGCGCGGTAGTACTGGCCGCCGGGGGCGTCGGCCGCGTCGATCAGCAGCACGTCGAGCCCGGCGTCGGCGGCGGTGACGGCGGCGGCGAGCCCGGCCGGGCCCGCGCCCACCACGGCGACCTCGGCGCGGTCAGGGGCGGGGTGCGGCATGTCCGTTCCCTTCCTGGGTGGTGACGGCGTCACCGGGGCGGGCGGGCAGCAGACAGGCCCGCAGGTTCGGCCGGCCGTTGACGGTGGCCAGGCACTCGAAGCAGGAGCCGATCCCGCAGAAGGCTCCCCCGGGCCGCCCGCCCCGGGTGGTACGCCAGCTGAGGACGGAGGCGGCCCACAGCACGGCCGCGATGCTCTGGCCGGGCAGGGCGGGGACCGGGCGCCCGTCGAAGGTGATCTCGAACCCGGTCCCGGGCTCGGCACCGGCAAGCCCGGCCGGGGTGCGGGCGGGGTCACGTCGGCGTGCTCGTCTCACCGGGGCTCCTGTCGCGTGGATCGGGCGGTACGGGGAGGGGCGGGCGGCTTGGGGCGGTACGGGGGCGGCGGCTTCGGGGAGCAGGCGGCTCACCCGCCTCCGGCGTCCGTCACGAAGCGGTCCGGCCGGAACGGTTCGGCGTCCAGGGGCGGGGCCTCGCCCCGGATCGCCGCCGTGACCAGGGCCGCCGTCGCCGGGGCGAGTCCGATGCCGGCGCCCTCGTGCCCGCAGGCGTGGAAGAGGCCGGGGACCCGGCGGTCGGGGCCGATGGCGGGGAGGTGATCGGGCAGGTACGGGCGGAAGCCGTGGTAGGCGCGGAGCACCCGGGCGGTTCCGAGGACCGGGAAGAGCGCGGCGGCCGCTTCGGCCAGTCTGCTGATCACCGGCACGGACAGGGTGCGGTCGAAGCCGACGCGTTCGCGGCTGGCGCCGATGAGGACGGGCCCGGCGGGGGTGCCCTCCACGACCGGTGACGTCTGAAGGGCGGCCGACGCGCTGGACACATCGGCCACGTACTCGGCGGCGTACACCTTGTGCCGGATCAGCGGCGGCAGCGGCTCGGTCACCAGGACGAACCCGCGCCGGGGCAGGACGGGCAGCTCCACGCCCGCCAGCGCGGCGAACTCCCCGCCCCGTACGCCCGTCGCGTTGACCACGGCCGGGGCGAGCAGGTCACCGGCCCCGGTACGCACGCCGCGCACCACGCCCGTGGGTCCGGTGAGCACGGCGGTGACCGGGCGGCCGGTGTGCAGGGCCGCTCCGGCGTCGCGGGCTGCGCGGATCAGGTGGGCGGCGGCGAGGGCGGGCTGGACCTGGGCGTCCTCCGGGTAGAGGACGCCGCCCGCGAGGCCGGGGGCCAGGTGCGGTTCCAGCTCGGGCAGTTCGTGCGGGGCGACTGCCGTGGTGCGGACCCCTGCCCCGCACTGTCCGGCGGCGGTCGCGGTCAGCGTCGCGAGGGACCGCTCGTCCGCCGCGACCACGAGGCCGCCCTTCCGCTCGTACTCGACCGCCCCGGGCAGGACCCCGGACAGCTCCTGCCAGAGGGCGGCGGAGAGCCGGGCGAGGGCGAGTTCGGGTCCCGGCGGCTTGTCGGATACCAGGAGGTTCCCCTCCCCCGCCCCCGTGGTGCCGCCGGCGACCGGTCCGCCGTCCGCCACCGCGACCGAGAGGCCGGACCGGGTGGCGTAGTACGCGCAGGCGGCGCCGACGGCACCGGCTCCGACGACGACAACATCCAGAGGCTGTCTCGTGAACACGGCAGTAATATGTCACATGGCTCTGAGGGTGCCAAGGGCTCGCGTGCGGCCCTTTTGACACTCGATCAGTTCACGGCCGGGGTACGTTCCGGAGGTTGGAGCGGGCCATCTGGAGCATCCGGCCCACCCCGCCGTCGAGCACGATCTTGCTGGCGGACAGGGCGAAGCCGGTCACCATGTCCGCGCTGATCTTCGGCGGGATGGAGAGCGCGTTGGGGTCGGTGACGACATCGACCAGCGCCGGGCCCTTGTGCTTGAAGGCGTCCTTGAGGGCGCTCGTCAGCTCCTTGGGCTTCTCGACGCGGACGCCGTACGCCCCCGCCGCGCGCGCCACGGCCGCGAAGTCCGGGTTCTTGTTGGTCGTCCCGAACGACGGCAGGCCGCCGACCAGCATCTCCAACTCGACCATGCCCAGCGAGGAGTTGTTGAAGAGGACCACCTTGACCGGCAGGTCGTACTGGACGAGGGTCAGGAAGTCGCCCATGAGCATGGTGAATCCGCCGTCGCCGGACATCGAGACGACCTGCCGGTTCCGGTCGGTGAACTGGGCGCCGATGGCCTGCGGCAGCGCGTTGGCCATCGAACCGTGGCTGAACGAACCGATGACCCGCCGCTTGCCGTTGGGCGTCAGGTAGCGGGCCGCCCAGACGTTGCACATGCCGGTGTCCACGGTGAACACGGCGTCTTCGTCGGCGAGTTCGTCCAGCACCGAGGCCACGTACTCCGGATGGATCGGGACGTGCTTCTCGACCTTGCGGGTGTACGCCTTGACCACGCCCTCCAGGGCGTCGGCGTGCTTCTTGAGCATCCGGTCGAGGAACTTGCGGTCGTTCTTCACCTTCACCCGGGGCGTCAGACAGCGCAGGGTCTCGCGGACGTCGCCCCAGACGGCCAGGTCCAGCTTGGTGCGCCGGCCGAGGTGTTCCGGCCGCACGTCGACCTGCACGATCTTCACGTCGTCGGGCAGGAAGGCGTTGTACGGGAAGTCGGTGCCGAGCAGGATCAGCAGGTCGCACTCGTGGGTGGCCTCGTAGGCGGCGCCGTAGCCGAGCAGCCCGCTCATGCCGACGTCGTACGGGTTGTCGTACTGGATCCACTCCTTGCCGCGCAGGGCGTGCCCCACCGGGGACTTGATCCGCTCGGCGAACTCCATGACCTCGGCGTGGGCGCCCGCCGTGCCGCTGCCGCAGAACAGCGTCACCCGCTTGGCCTCGTCCACCATCCGGCACAGCTTCTCGATCTCGCCGTCACCCGGCCGCACGGTGGGGCGCGAGGTGACCAGGGCGTGTTCGGCGGACCGCTCGGGGGCGGGCTGCCCGGCGATGTCGCCCGGCATGGTCACGACGCTCACCCCGCCCTGGCCGACCGCGTGCTGGATGGCGGTCTGGAGCAGCCGGGGCATCTGCTGCGGGTTGGAGATCATCTCGTTGTAGTGGCTGCACTCCTGGAAGAGCAGCTCGGGGTGGGTCGCCTGGAAGTAGTTGAGGCCGATCTCGCTCGACGGGATGTGCGAGGCCAGCGCGAGTACGGGGGCCATCGAACGGTGGGCGTCGTACAGGCCGTTGATGAGGTGCAGGTTGCCGGGCCCGCACGACCCGGCGCAGGCGGCCAGGTCCCCGGTGATCTGCGCCTCGGCGCCGGCCGCGAACGCCGCCGTCTCCTCGTGCCTGACCTGGATCCACTCGACGTCCGCGTGCCGCCGCACGGCGTCGACCACCGGGTTGAGGCTGTCCCCGACGACCCCGTACAGGCGTTTGACGCCCGCCCGGGCGAGGATGTCGACGAACTGCTCCGACACGTTCTGCTTGGCCATGGGTGACGCACTCCCTCTGCCTGTGCTCCGTGCACGTCCGGCTGTCCGGGACGCGGGGCGCCAAACCCCGGCCCGGACGGTTGTCCGGATCCATCAACCCATGGTGTGCGCCGTTACGCCTCCCAGACGCCGACCGCCGTCCGGTCGTCCGCGTACCCCTTCACCCGGATACCGGTGTCGGCCAGGAACGCCCCGAGACCCGGCGCCTCCGCGGGGGACCAGCGCGTGGCGAGCTCGGCGGCCAGCTCCGGTTCGCCGCGCAACGGATCGGCGAGCCCCGCCCCGCACAGCAGCAGGGTGTCCCCCGGCCGGGCGACGGAGGCGCGGAAGCGGAACGGTTCGGCAGGGGGCGGGAGCGGGTCCTCGACGAACGGGGCGGGGCCGGTGGCGATGCCGAGGTCCATAGTCAGCCGGTCGCCGTCCGGCCCGCTCTCCGGCGCGGCGGAGCCGAAGCCGACCACGGGCTCCCCGCTCAGCGCGGCGCGCGGCGGCACCGCCGGTTCCAGGTCGTGCCAGCTGCCGTCGCGCAGCCGGAAGAGGCCGCCGGCGCCGATACCGAAGAACACCCGGGTGCGGCATCCGGGGTCGGTGGACAGCAGCAGGCAGCGCAGGCTCGCGGTGTACGCGTCCGGTTCCATGCCCAGTTCGGCGGCGCGGGCGCGCAGCTTGCCGAAGGCGCGGTCGGTGAGCCGGTGGAGCCCGGACTTCAGGTCGGCCCGGCGGCCCGCCCTTATGTCGTCGGAGAGCCGGGCGTGGCTGCGCCCGACCGCCTCGCCGATCCAGTGGCAGGCGTCCGCCGCCGCCGTGTACGCCCCCTCCCCGCCCCGGGACGCGCCGGCGACGGCCACCAGCACCAGCGCGTCCTCCCCGCTCCCGAAACGCGTCGTCAGCAGCGCGTCGCGGCGCGGCTCGCCCCGGAACCTTGCCGAGTCACCGCGTACGGACGCGGCACGCAGCGTGTACGTCCCGTACGTGGCACCGTCCAGCACCGTGTCCGGGACGACGCGGTCCAGCTCGTACGGGTCGGCGGCGGGCAACGCCGTGGGCTCGGCGTCGTAGGTGGGCGGCCGGCCCCCGACGTGGGCGACCAGGGGCCGGGGCGCCTCGGCCGACTCCCCCGACGCCTCCTCGGCCGCGGGCCCGTCCGCCCCGGTCCGCTCGGTGACGGGCCGCCCGGGCAGCGGGGGCGCGGCGGGCACGCGGGGGTCCTCCGAGGCGGGTGGCCCGGGGTTCGGCGGCGGGGGCTCGGGGGCCGGCGGCCCCGGAAAGGTACGCGGCCGCACCGGCCCGGTCACCGGCTCCCATGGGGCTCGGTCCGGCGTCCGCTCCGCCGACGGCGCGCGGGCCTCCGGGGCCGGCGGGGTGTCCGGCGGGGTGTCCGCCGGCCGGGTGACGGCCACCGGCCGCGGCTCCTCCCTCGGCGCGGGTATCCCACCCGGCCTCGCGTGAGCCGCGCCCCTCCCGGACGCCACCGTGTCCGACGCCGAGTCGAAGCGGTCGTCGAGACTGTCGGCCGTGCCGTTCGCCCCGGTGTCCGGGGCGGGTTCGTCGTACAGCCTGCGCCACCAGTCGTCCTCGTGGGCCTCGGGCCTCTCCCCCTGCTGACTCATGTCCTTATTGTCGACCGCGGGGGCCGTACGAAAACGGGCATCCGGAAAATGGGTCCGCCGGGCACCCCCACCCCCCACGGGAAGGGCGCCCGGCGGACCGGTCCGTCGAGCGGGGGCCGACCGGGGCCGCCGGCGTCGCTGTGCCGCCACATTGGCAGAGTGGCGCACGGTACGGCGATGATGTGCCGTGGCGAGATCACGCCGTGGCGACTTTTCGCCACGCGGGTACGCCGAGACGCGTACGCACTGGTCCGGGGAGGGGTCGGGGATGCTGGCAGCCATAGGTCTCGACGAGCGGCAGGAGTCGGCCTACCGCGCACTGGTGGCGCTGGGGGCCGCGGAGGTGTCCGACCTCTCGCACCGGCTGGCGCTCCCCGAGCGGGACACGGAACGCGCGCTGCGCCGGCTGGAACAGCACGGCCTGGCCGCCCAGTCCTCCGCCCGCACGGGCCGCTGGGTGGCGGCGCCGCCCGGGGTCGCCCTGGGGGCCCTGCTCACCCAGCAGCGCCATCAGCTGGAACAGGCCGAGCTGGCGGCGGTGCTGCTCGCCGAGGAGTACCGCGCCGACGCCGCCGAACCGGCCGTCCACGATCTGGTCGAGGTGGTCACCGGGGCGAGCGCGGTGGCCCACCGCTTCCACCAGCTCCAGCTGGGTGCGACGAGCGAGGTGTGCGCGCTGGTCACCGGGAAGCCGATCGCGGTCAGCGGCCTGGACAACGAGTCGGAGGAGGAGGCGGCCACCCGCGGGGTCTCGTTCCGGGTGGTCGTGGAGCGTGAGGTGCTGGGCCTGGAGTCCGGGCTCGTGGAGCTGTCGGCGGCGCTCAGCCGGGACGAGCAGTGCCGGGTGGTCCCCCGGGTCCCGACGAAACTGGTGATCGCCGACGGGGCGCTGGCCATGGTGCCGCTGACCGGCCGGGGCGCGGAGCCCGCAGCGCTGGTCGTGCACGCGTCGGGGCTGCTGGAATCGCTGACCGGGCTCTTCGAGGCGGTGTGGCGGGAGGCGATGCCGCTGCGGCTCGGCGAGAGCGGCGCGGTGCTCGATCAGCCGGGCGGACCGGACCCGACCGATCTGGAGATCCTGTCGCTGCTGCTGGCCGGCCTGACCGACGCGAGCGTCGCCAAGCAACTGGACCTGGGTCTGCGGACCGTGCAGCGCCGGGTCAAGGGCCTGATGGAGCTGACCGGCGTCTCCACCCGGCTCCAGCTCGGCTGGCACGCGTACGAACGGGGCTGGGTGGCCCGCTGAAGCCTGGTCCGAACGGGCGGGACCCGGTGGGCTCGGGCACGCTGGTCAGATGGGTGTGTGGCAGCTCGTCGCCGTCGGACTGGTCATGCTGCTCGGCCTGATCGGTGTGCTGGTGCCGGGCGTGCCGGGGCAGGCGATCGTCTGGGCCGCCGTCCTGTGGTGGGCGCTCACCGACATGACCCCGGCCGCGTGGGCCGTGCTGATCGGGTCCACGGCGCTGCTCCTGCTCAACCAGGCCCTCAAACCGCTGCTGCCCCCACGCCGGCCCCGTGAGTCGGGGGCGCCGCGCCGGACGCTGCTGCTGGGCGGGCTCGGTGCGATCGTCGGCTTCTTCGTGCTGCCCGTCGTCGGCGCGGTCGTCGGATACGTCGGAGTGATCTTCGGGGCGGAACGGCTCCGCCTCGGCAGCCGGGGCGCGGGCTGGGCGTCGGTCCGCTCGGTGATGCGGGCGAACGGCTACTCGGTACTCGTGGAGCTCTTCGCGTGCCTGCTGGTGACGGGCGCCTGGCTGGGCGCGCTGATCTGGGGCTGAGCCAGTCGCCGGGCCCGCCGCACACCGTACGACCGCCAGGGGCGCCAGCCGGCCGCGCCGGGGACGCCGTACGGGTCCACGTCCGGGTCGCCCAGTCCGCGCATCCGGATCAGCGCGGCGGTGGCGGGTCCGATGCCGGGCAGCCGGCGGAGTCCCTCCTCGGCCTCGTCGCGGTCGGCGCCCGCGTCCAGGCGTACGGTGCCGTCGGCGAGCGCGGTCGCCAGGGCCCGCAGGGCGGGGTCGTCGGCCGCGTCGGCGAGCACGGCCGGTTCGGGGAAGACGTGGGTCAGCGCGCCGCACGGCACGTCCAGCGCCTTGCCGTACTCCTCGACCAGCTCCCCCGCCGCAGCGTCGCCCACCAGGGCACGCACGGCGAACTCCTCGGCGTCGGCCGCGCCCGGCGAGCGCACGCCCGGCCGGGCCGCGACGTCCGGGGCGAGCGAGGGGTCGGCGGCCAGGAGCTCGTCCACCGCGTACGGGTCGGCGTCGAGGTCGAAGAGCCGGCGCAGCCGCTGGACGGCCGTGGTCAGGTCGCGCAGATCGGTGAGGTGGATGCGGGCGTCCAGCCACTTCCCGGCGGACCGTTCGTCCACGGAGGTGACGGCGGTGCCGTAGGGGAGGCGCAGCGTGCGCCGGTAGGTGCGGCGGCCGGGCTCCCCGGTGATCTCCTCGACGCGGGCGACCGGCCCGGCGGCGAGCAGGTCGAAGACGTCGCCGGCGGCGTACGGCCCCCGGTGGGCGAGCCGGAGCGGGATGCCGGTGGTGCCGGCCCGGCGGACCGCGATGCCCAGCCCCGTACCGGCCTCGGCGCGCAGGGCGCTCGGGGTGCGGGCGTAGATCTGCCGGACGGTGTCGTTGAACTGGCGCAGGCTGCCGAACCCGGCCGCGAAGGCGATCTCGGTGACGGGCAGGGCCGTGGTCTGGAGCAGGACCCGGGCGGTGTGGGCGCGCTGGGCGCGGGCCAGGGCGACGGGTCCGGCGCCCAGTTCGGCGTTGAGCTGGCGCTGCACCTGGCGGGAGCTGTAGCCGAGCCGGTGGGCGAGCCCGGGGACGCCTTCCCGGTCCACCACGCCGTCGCCGATCATCCGCATGGCGCGCCCGACGACGTCGGCCCGGACGTTCCACCCGGCGGAGCCGGGGACGGCGTCCGGGCGGCAGCGGCGGCACGCCCGGAAGCCGTGCGTCTGGGCGGCCGCCGCCGTCGGGTAGAAGCGGACGTTCTTCCGCTTGGGGGTGACGGCGGGGCAGCTCGGCCGGCAGTAGATGCCGGTCGTCTCGACGGCGAAGAAGAACTCGCCGTCGAAACGGGCGTCGCGGCTGCTGACCGCCTCGTATCTGGTCTCCTCGTCCATCACAGCGTCCAGTGTGCGCCCTGCCGGGCGCCGTGACTCGCGGTTTCCGGACATGGACCAGGGTGGTCCCGCTACCGGATCCGGCCGCGCTTGGCATCCATGGCGGCCCGGCCCTCGGCCCCCTTGCGCTTCCAGTCGCGCCGGATCTCGGCCCGGACGCGGGCGTCGGTCTTGGCGACGATGCGCTGGTTCTCGCGCTGGAGCTTGCGGTAGCTGTCGAAGCGGCGTTCGGGCAGCGTGCCGTCCTCGATCGCCTCCCGCACCGCGCAGCCGGGCTCCGCCTCGTGGGCGCAGTCGTGGAACCGGCACTCCTCGGCCAGTTCCTCGATCTCGGAGAAGACCTGACCGACGCCGACCCCCGCGTCCCAGAGGCCGACCCCGCGCAGTCCGGGGGTGTCGATGAGGACCCCGCCGGAGGGCAGCACGAGCAGGTTGCGGGTGGTGGTGGTGTGCCGGCCCTTGCCGTCCACGTCACGGGCGGCCTGGACCTCCATCACGTCCTGGCCGAGCAGCGTGTTGGCGAGGGTGGACTTGCCGGCGCCGGACACCCCGAGCAGCACGCTCGTACCGCCGGAGACGATCGCCGAGAACACGTCGATGCCCTCGCCGGTGGTGGAGCTGACCGGGAGCACCTGCACACCGGGCGCGACGCGCTCGATGTCCTGGACGAGGTGGGAGAGGGTGGCCGCGTCCGGGACCAGGTCGGCCTTGGTGAGGACGACGACCGGTTCGGCGGTCCGCTCACCCGCCCCGGCGGCGTCGCCGAGCAGCGCGTCACCGCCGGAGCTGGACATGGCGAGGGCCAGGAACCGCTCGACGCGGCCCAGGTCCAGCTCCACGGCCAGCGAGACGCAGATGACGATGTGGTCGACGTTGGTGGCGAGCACCTGGCCCTCGGAGCGCTTGGACGAGGTGGAGCGTACGAAGGCGGTGCGCCGTGGCAGCAGTGTGCGGACGAACCGCGGGTCGCCGTCGGCGTCGACGGCCGCCCAGTCACCGGTGCAGATGATCCGCATCGGGTCGCGCGGCACGACGAAGGCGGTGTCCGCCCAGATCGTGCCGTCGGGCGTGACGATGTCGCAGCGCCCGCGGTCCACGCGCACCACGCGTCCGGGCACCAGCCCCTGGGCGGCGTACGGGGCGAACTCGGCGGCCCAGTCGTCGTCCCAGCCGTACGCGGCGAGCGGGTGCGAAGCGGTGGAGAGGGAGGAGGAGAAAGCGGAGAAGGACGGGAGAGACAAGGGAAACCCTTCACAGGGTGGCCCGGCGGTGCGCGCGGGGGCGCGAAGAGGTCAGCCGGTGGCCACGGAGGTGACAAAGAGGAACTTCGGCTCGTGGGCAGCGCCCACCGCAACGACCGTCGTCAATGTCCTCACCTCCGCATGCGTCCAGGTCCGGTACCGGCGGCAGATCCGCCGTCCGTCTCGTCGCAGACCTTAGCCCCCGGCGGTCCGGCGGTTCAACGGATTATTCCGCGCGGGCCCGGTTGGGGCAGTCATCCCCCGATCGGGTGATACGCATGGAGTTCGACCGGTCGCGGACGGTTAGGGTGCCGCACATGACCTCCCCCCAGACAGCCACCGGCACGTTCACCCAGGCCCAGTTGGGCACCCTCACCCTGATCGGCTGGAGCGGCGAGTACCGGCAGAGCGGGCGCGACGCCGCCTTCCTGCTCGCCTACTCGCTGGGCGACGGATCGGACGGCCCGGCGGCCGGCGAGCACGCCATGCGGCTCGCGTTGCAGCGCAGCGGACTCACCGTCGGCGGTGACGCGGTGCGGGCCGACGAGACGCCGGGGCTCCCCGTGAAACTCCTCGTCCAGGCCGGCCAGGCGGTGCTGACGCTGCCCCACTTCACCGCGCAGTACCCGGTGCCGCCCGAGTGGCTGGCGGCGGCGGCCGAACAGGGCGAGGTGCACGCGATGTTCGCCACCCGCCCGTGGCCTCAGGGCGCGCCCGGCCTCCCGGTCGGCGAGGCGGAGCTGCGCGCGTTCGCCGGTGACCCGGACGTCATCGCGACCTCCGCACACTGCGTGCTCCCGGTGCGCAGCCTCCGCTGATCCGGCGCCCACGGAAGAGGCCCACCACCTGGTGAGGGTGGTGGGCCTCCGTCATGCCTTGCGCGCCCACGCCGCACAGGACGGACGGCGCGGGCGCGGTGCGCGATCAGTTGTTGGCGACGCCGTTCCCGGAGAGGACCGGGATGTCGTCCACCAGGTGCGACAGGGGCTCGTCGCCCTTGGCCTGGGTGGAGTTGTCGGCGCACTGCTGGTTCTGCGGCGAGGACAGCACGTCGATGTCCTGGACCGCGACGGGCACCAGCAGGCCCACGAGGGAGCCCACGTTGGCCTTGACGGGCGCGCCCACGCACAGCTTGTTGAGCGAGCCCTGGATGAGCTGCGCCTGCGGGCTGCCGTCGCCCCGGGTCACGCTGTTGCCGAACGAGCTGGCGGCGCCGTTGCCGTTGACCGAGGTGGTGCCCCCGTCATTGCCGATCGCCATGGCCGAGGGGGCGGCGGCGGCCGACAGGCCGACCAGGGACACGGCCACTGCCGCGCCGGCCATCATCTTCTTCATCACGCTTCACCTTTCGGAGCGTTCCGCTCTGGAACGTACTGATCAACCCCGTGCGGACGCTTCGGTTCCGCTGATCCACCCAAATGGGTTCGACCCTGCATGAGTTCGACAACCCGGCGTCAACCCCGGGCGCCCGATTCGCCCGAGGAGCGCGCCGGAGGCACGAGTCCGCCGGCGTGGGCCGGGCGGGAGGCCGGGGCCGGTTCGGCCCGGGCGGCCCGCCACTCGGCGAGGAGCCGGTCGTAGATCGGGGTGGCGCTGTCGGGGTGCCGACTGTGGTGCTGGTCCATGGGGTGGCCCTACCCGTTGTGGCGGGGAACGGCCGCCCGCACTACGGCAAGCGGCCCAGCGAGCCGCCCTTTCGGGCGACCGCCGGGCCGCGTGTGGTGCGCTGTCGGTACCGGTCAGTTGTTGCCGGCGCCGTTGCCCGAGAGGATCGGGATGTCGTCCAGGATGTGCGACAGGGCCTCGTCGCCCTTGGCCTGGGTGGAGTTCTCGGTGCACTGCTGGTTCTGCGGCGAGGACAGCACGTTGATGTCCTGGACCGAGATCGGGACGAGGCCGAGAATCGAGCCCACGTTGGCCTTGGCCGGCAGGGCGATGCAGGGCTTGTTGAGCGAGCCCTGGATGAGCGCGAACTGCGGGCTCCAGTCACCGTGGGTGGCGGAGTTGCCGTACGCCTGCATGGCACCGTTGCCGTTGACGGTGGTGGTGCCCTGGTCGTTGCCGATGGCCATGGCCGACGGGGCGACCGCGGCGGAGACGCCGACGATCGATGCGGCGACGGCCGCCGAGGCCATCATCTTCTTGATCATGAAACTGCCCTTCTGGTTTTCTCTGATTGCCCGCCGGTGCCGAGCGCACTGATCAACTGGGCGCGGCGGGAATGGTTGTGGCACATCACCCGAAAGGTGCGGGTCACTTCGAGAGCGGGAGGCCGCCCAGGAGCGGAGCCGCACCCTTGGCCGCGCCGGTGGCCTGGCCGGCCACCTTGCCGACGGTGCCGTCCTCGTGCAGGCGCTCGGCGGCCCCGCTGACGGTGTCGAGCACCGGGTCGACCGCCTGCGGGGCGGCCGCGACCACCTGATTGACGCCTCCGTCGAGGCTGAAGCTGGGGGCCGTGGTCGTGGTGACGGCGAAGGCGGGAGCAGCCGTGCCGAGCGCGACCACGGAACCGGCGACGAATGCGGCGGTCTTCGCGTACTTCACTTTCGGGTTCCCTTCTCAGCGGCGGCCGGTCCGGTCGCGTCCCCGCGCCGCACGGGCCTTCTCTGGCCGTGTCCTCCGCCGCCCTTTCCCTGGCTAACGAACCGGACACCACGGGGAAACTGGGAGGCCCGGGATTTCTCGCGGCCCGGGCACGGAAAAATTCGGGCACCGGCGGATTACGGGCACGGGAAAAGCCCCGGACCGCTGCGAGCGCGGGCCGGGGCTTTTCGATCCGACAGAATGCGGCGGGCCTGGGTCAGTCGTTGACGCAGGTGTTGCCGAAGGCCGGGTTCAGCAGGCCGATGACGTTGATGGTGTTGCCGCAGACGTTGACCGGAATGTGCACCGGCACCTGGATGGTGTTGCCGGAGAGGACGCCCGGGGAGTTGACGGCCGCACCCTCGGCGCCCGAGTCGGCGAAGGCCGGGGCGGCGGCACCCATGGCCATGAGCGTACCGGCGGCGACGGCGGCGATCTTGGTGTACTTCACGTGAAACCCTTTCTTGGGCGGAGTCCGGAGCGGCCACGGCTTTCGTGCCGCACGAGCGCGGACCTGATCGCTCGTAACTCCGCCGCTTTCATTCGTAACGATTTCGGGCGGTACGCGACACTGCTCAGCGAGGAGATCGCTCCGATACCGCCCGAATGACGCAGTTCCGGTCAGCCGACCGTGTCCCACTCGGAACGCGCGAGGCACCGACGGGCCCGGACCGCTCGGAGGAGGAGTGCCGACGGCCCGGACCCGGAGCGCAGGGCCGGATCAGCGGTTGCCGACGCCGTTGCCCGAGAGGACCGGGATGCCGTCCAGGATGTGCGACAGCGGCTCGTCGCCCTTGGCCTGGGTGGAGTTCTCGGTGCACTGCTGGTTCTGCGGCGAGGACAGCACGTTGACGTCCTGGACCGCGATCGGGACGAGGCCGACGAGCGAACCGACGTTCGCCTTGAGCGGCAGGCCGACGCAGGGCTTGTTCAGCGAGCCCTGGACCAGGTCGAACTGCGGGCTGCCGTCGCCGCGCGTCTCGGCGTTGCCGAACACCTGCGAGGCACCGTTGCCGTTGACCGAGGTCGTGCCACCGTCGTTGCCGATGGCCATCGCCTGCGCGGCGCCGAGCCCGAGGATGGAGGCGGCGACGGCACCCGTAGCCAGGACCTTCTTGATCACGATGAACCCTTCTCGTACTGGATACCCCGTAGCCGGAGCGCCCTGAACAACTGCCGGGCCGACGTTTGGTTATCACCATTCACTCGAATGCCCGGAAGACACGGACGTCCGTACGAAAGTGATCGAGTAATACTGTCGGAAATCGAGAGGCGAAACGTTCACTCGCTACCTGGCCGTGTGCGCACAGAAAATTCACCGCATTTACGTTTCTCACGCACGCGGACGTCGTTATGGGTGTCGTCAAGCCGCTCCGCCAGGAGGGCCGCCCCGGATGGCGGGTCCGACGGCTGCTGCACCGCCTGATGAACGAAGTGCGGACCGTGCGTCCGCGAGAAATGTCCCAAGGAAGGGCACCAATGCGAAAAGCCTTGAGTAAGAGCATGCTCGTCATGGCGGCGGCGTCAGGCATCCTGACGGCCTCCGGCGGCTATGCCTTCGCCGATGCCTCGGCCGACGGTGCCGCGGTCGGCTCGCCGGGCGTCGCCTCGGGCAACGCCGTGCAGATCCCGGTGCACGTCCCCGTCAACCTCTGCGGCAACACGGTCAACGTGATCGGCGCGCTGAACCCCGCCTTCGGCAACGAGTGCGAGAACGAGGGCGGCGACGCGGAGGCCGGTGACAGCCAGGGCGCGAGCGCCGAAGGCGTGGCCGCCAGCTCCCCCGGCGTCCTCTCGGGCAACCTGATCCAGGTGCCGGTCGACGTCCCGGTGAACGTCTGCGGCAACACGGTCAACGTGGTCGGCCTGCTCAACCCGGCCGCCGGCAACGAGTGCGAGAACGGCGACGACGAGGGCAACCCGCCCACCGAGGAGCCGCCGACGCACCACAAGCCCCCGCACCACAAGCCGCCGCACCACAAGCCCCCGACGGGTCACCACGACCACGACTGCGACTGCGGCCACGAGCACAAGCCGCCGAAGCCGCCGAAGCCGCCGGTGCACCACCACGACGACGACTGCCCGCCCAGCCACCACCACAACCCGCCGAAGCCGCACCACCCGCCGAAGCCCCCGAAGCCCCCGGTGCACCACCACAACGACGACTGCCCGCCCAGCCACCACCACAACCCGCCGACCCCGCCCACGCACAACCCGCCCACGCACAACCCGCCGACCCACACCGGTTGGCACCACACGCCTCCGAAGCACCACAAGCCGCCGCAGATGGCGCACACCGGTGCCAACGAGAACCTGGGTATCGCCGGTGGCGCCAGCGCCGCGCTGGTGCTCGGCGGCGGCCTGCTGATGCGCCGCGCCCGCGCCGCGAAGAAGTGAGCTGACGCTTCCCCGAGCACGAAGAGGTCCGGCCCGACAGCCCTGAGCTGTCCGGCCGGACCTCTTGTCTTCGGTGCCGTACGGCGTACGCGTCAGACGGTGGCGAGCCCCGCGCGCTCCAGGCAGCCGGCGACCGCCGCCCTCTCCCCGGCGTCCAGCGGGCGCATCGGCGGGCTCATGACGTTGGTGGCGATGATCCCGCGCAGCATCAGCGCGGTCTTGAACGCCCCGAGCCCCGCCGCCGTGGCCGACGCCGTGCCCGGGCGGGCGGCGCGCACGATGTCGAACAGCGCGACCAGCCGGTCCTGTTCGGCGCGCGCGGCCGGCCAGTCACCGCGCACCGCCGCCTCGTGCAGGCGTACGTACCCGTGCGGATCGACGTTCCCGAGCCCCGGCACCGAACCGTCGGCGCCGCCGAGCATCATCGCGTCGACCACCAGCTCGTGGCCGGTGAGCACGGAGAACCCCGGCAGCTCGCGGGCGCCGATGACCAGCCGGCGGAACGAGCCGTCGTCGCCGCTGGAGTCCTTCACCCCGGCCAGCACGCCGTCCGCGGCGAGCGGCAGCAGCAGTTCCGGGTCGAGCTTGCTGTGCACGCAGACCGGCACGTCGTACGCCAGGACCGGCAGGTCGAGTGCGGCGGCGACGTCCCGGAAGTGGCGGTCGATCTCCGTGGCGTGGGTGCGGGTGTAGAACGGCGCGGTCACGACGACGGCGTCGGCCCCGAGCTCGGCGGCGCGGCGGGCGCGCTCGATCGCCCGGTTGGTGGTCGTCTCTATCGCGCCGACGAGGACGGGCACCTGGCCGCCCGCCGCCGCGGTGACGGCCTCGATGACCCGGTCCTGCTGCCCCGGGGTGAGGTAGGCGGTCTCGCCGGAGCTGCCGAGGGCGAAGAGCCCGGTGACCCCGCCGTCGACGAGGTGCCCCACGACCCGCTCCAGCGAGGGGATGTCGAGCTCGCCGTCCGCGGTGAGCGGGGTGACGACGGGCGGGATGACTCCCGTGTAGCGGGGGGTGCGGGCGGTCATGCGGTGCTCCTTGCGGACGGTACGGGGGATGCGGGGGTCTGGGGGTGGACGCAGTGGTGGCGGTGCCCGTGGGGGCCCTCGGTGCGCTCGGGGAAGACCGTGGCGCAGGCGTCGTCCGCCTTCCAGCAGCGGGTGCGGAAGGGGCACCCGGTCGGCGGGTTGGTCGCCGACGGGACGGGGCCGGTGAGCACGATGCGCTCGGTGCTCTCCAGCAGGCTGGGTGTCGCGGAGAGCAGCGCCTCGGTGTACGGGTGCGAGGGGGCGCCGGCGACGTCGGCCGCGCGGCCCTCCTCGACGATGCGGCCGAGGTAGAGGACGGCGATGCGGTCGGCGAGGTAGCGGACGGTCTGGATGTCGTGCGAGATGAACACCATGCCCAGGCCGAGGCGTTCGCGCAGGTCCACGAGGAGGTTGAGGACCTGGGCGCGGACCGACACGTCGAGCGCGGAGGTGGGTTCGTCGGCGACGATCAGCTCGGGTTCCAGGGCCAGGGCGCGGGCGATGGCAACGCGCTGGCGCTGGCCGCCGGAGAGCTGTCCGGGCAGCGCGGCGAGGGTGTGGCCGGGGAGGCCGACCAGGTCGAGGAGTTCGACGACCCGGGCGGTGCGTGCCTCGCGGGTGCCCCGGCGGTGCACGTCGAGCGGGTCGCGGAGGATCTGCTCGACGGTGAGGCGTGGGTTGAGCGCGGTGGACGGGTCCTGGAAGACCACGCCGACGGCGGAGCCGAAGTCCTGGCGGCGCTGGGTCCCGGTCATCTCCCACAGGTCGCGGCCGTGGAAGGTGACCGTGCCCTCGGTGGGCTTCTGAAGGCCGGTGAGGACCCGGGCGAGGGTGGACTTGCCGCAGCCGGACTCGCCGACGAGGCCGACGATCTCGCCGCGCTTCACCTCCAGGTTCGCGTCGGTGAGGGCGTGGACGGCGTCGCGGCGGAAGACGCCTCCGCTGCGTGCCTTGTGGCGTACGTGAACGCCGTCGAGCCGGATCACAGGGCGCTCCCTTCGAGCTGTGCGGCCTTCGCCGGGTGGTGGCAGGCGAAGCCGTGGTCCCGCGCGGTGCCGCGCGGGGTGAGTGCGGGGGTGGTGGTGCGGCACAGTTCGGTGGCGGCGCCGCAGCGTGAGGCGAAGCGGCAGCCGGGGCCGAAGCCCTGGGGTGCGGGGACGACACCGCGGATCTGGTGCAGCCGGTCGGCGCCGGCCTCCAGCGAGACGACCGAGCCGAGCAGGCCGCGGCTGTAGTGGTGGGTGGGGGCGGTGAGGACGGAGCGGATGGCGCCGATCTCGGCGAGGCGGCCGGCGTACATCACCGCGACGCGGTGCGAGAGGTCGCCGACGAGGGCGAGGTCGTGCGAGACGAGGACCATGGCGAAGCCGAGTTCCTCGCGGAGCCGTACGAGGAGTTCGACGACCTGGGCCTGGACGGTGACGTCGAGTGCGGTGGTCGGTTCGTCCGCGATGAGCAGGCGGGGGCTGCGGGAGAGGGCCATGGCGATCAGGACGCGCTGGCGCTGGCCGCCGGAGAGCTCGTGGGGGTAGCTGCGCAGGGTGCGTTCGGGTGAGAGGCCGACGAGTTCGAGGAGTTCGGCCGGTGTCTTCGTACCGCCGCGCGAGGTGAGCTGCCTGAGCTGGGTGCCGACGAGTACGGAGGGGTTGAGGGAGGAGAGCGCGTCCTGGTAGACCATCGCGATCTCGGGGCCCATCAGGGCGCGGCGTTCCTTCGGCGGGAGTGCCAGGAGGTCGCGGCCCCGGTACAGGATCTCGCCGCTGACCTCGGCGTTGCGGGCGAGGAGGCCCATCACGGCGAGGCTGGTGATGGACTTGCCGCAGCCGGATTCACCGACGAGGCCCAGGGTCTCGCCCTCGTGGACGGTGAAGGAGAGGGCGTCCACGACCGGTGTGGTGCCGTACCGGTCGGGGAAGCGGATGGCGAGGTCGCGTACGACGAGGAGCTCGGCGGCGTCCTCGGGGACCGGGGTGACGGCGGGTTCCTGGGCGTGGACACGCCGGGCGAGCTTGGCCAGGGCGGCGTCGATGTCCACGGTGGAGCGGGCCTCGACGGGGTCGGGGGCGGTGGTGGTGCCGGAGGGGGCGGCGGGGCGGGCGGTCCTGGGCGCGGCGGAGGCGTCGGTCAGGCCCTCGGAGAGGATGTTGAGGGCGAGGACGGTGACGAGCAGCGCGAGGCCGGGGAAGAAGGTGGCCCACCAGCCGCCGGCCAGGAGGATCTGCCGGCCGTAGGCGAGGACGCTGCCCCAGCTGGGGTCGGGGTCCTGCACTCCGGCGCCGATGAAGGAGAGGCTGGCCTCGAAGATGATCGCCTCGGCGACCATGACGGTGGCGAACACCATGACCGGGGCCATGCAGTTGACGGCGACGTGCCGGAGGACGATGTAGCCGCGCCGGGCGCCGATGACCTTCTCGGCGGCGACGTAGTCCTCACCGTACTGGGACAGCACGTTGGCGCGGACCACGCGGGCGAGCGAGGGGGTGTAGACGAAGGCGATGGTGAAGATGATGACGGGGACGCTGGTGCCGAAGACGGCGACGAGGACGGCGGCCAGCGCGATCGGCGGGAACGACATCACCACGTCGAGGGTGCGCATCACGGACTCGTCGCCGAGCTTGCGCGAGGTGGCCGCGAGCGCGCCGAGCACGGAGCCGGCGACCAGGGCGACGGCGGTGGCGCCGAGGCCGATGACCAGCGAGTAGCGGGAGCCGTGGACGACGCGGGCGAAGACGTCGCGTCCGGCCCGGTCGGTGCCGAACCAGTGGTCACCGCTCGGTGCCTGGACGGGGGTCCCGGTGGTGAGCGGGTTCTGGGTGAGCAGCGGGGCGAGGACCGCGCCGAGGACGACGAGGATCAGCACGCCGAGCGCGATGCGTGAGGTGACCGGGAGCGCGCGGAAGGCGATGCCGGGGCGGGAGAGCTTGGTGGTCAGCCGGCTGGTGGCAAACATGTCAGACCGTCCTGATGCGCGGGTTGACCAGCAGGTAGAGCAGGTCGACGATGACGTTGACCACCAGGAACGCGATGGCGATGGTCAGTACGGTGCCCTGGACCAGGGCGACGTCGCCGCCCGTGACACCTTCGAGGATGAGCTTGCCCATGCCGGGCAGGTCGAAGATCGCTTCGATGACGACGGCGCCGCTGAGCAGGTAGCCGACCTTGACGCCGAGGACGGTGAGCGGGGTGACGAGCGCGTTGCGCAGTACCGAGCGGATCACCAGGAAGACGGGAAGGCCGTTGCCGCGGGCGGTGCGGACGTAGTCGCGGTCCAGTTCGGCGACCATCGAGGTCCGTACGAGACGGGCGAGGGAGGCGGCGACGGGGACGGCGAGCGAGAGGGCGGGCAGGGCCATGGAGCGCAGCCAGCCGCCGAAGGAGTCGGCCGGGTTGGTGTAGCCGCCGGTCGGGAAGACCGGGCTGTTCAGGGCGAACTGCTGGATGAGCAGGACGCCGAGCCAGAACGAGGGGATGGCGACCCCGGCCATGGACAGCACCCGGAAGAGCTGGTCGGGCCAGCGGTCGCGGTACATCGCGCCGAGCACACCGGCGACGACGGCGAGGACGATCGCGAGGATCAGGCCGAGGATCGTCAGCTGGAGGGTGAGCGGGAAGGCGGCGGTGATGCGGTCCGCGACGGGCTGGCTGGGCGGGACCGTCATGCCGAGGTCCAGGTGGAGCAGCTGACCGAGGAAGTGGAAGTAGCGTACGGGCAGCGGGTCGTTGAGGCCGTTGGCCTCGGCGAAGGCCGCACGGGCCTCGGGTGTGGCGCTCTCCCCGAGCGCGTTGAAGGCCGGGTCGACCGGCGAGAACTGCAGCACCACGAAGACGAGCAGCGCGATGCCGAGGATCATCACCGGCATCATCGCGACGCGGCGCAGCGCGAGCCGGAGAAAAGCAACCATCGTCGGGTTCCTTGCGGTTGGGCGGCCCGGTCCGGGACGCCGGGTGGGGTCGTACGCCCCGGACCGGGGCTTTCAGGCGGGGCCGGCGGGCCTCAGCCGCGGCTGACGTCCAGGAAGGACAGGCCCGTCGTGGGCAGCGGCTTGAAGCCGGGGAGCGCCTTCTCGTTCCAGGCGGTGGGCAGCTTGCGGTGCAGGATCGGGTAGAGGGCGGCCTCGTCGGCGACGAGGTCGGTGACCTGGCCCCACAGTTCCCTGCGCTTGGCCTCGTCGGCGGCCCGGGCGGCCTTGTCGAGGGTCTGCCTGACCTTCTTGTACGCGGCGGACTCGCCCCAGCCGTAGCGGCTCTCGGGCCAGAAGCCGTAGTAGAACCAGCGCAGCAGCAGGTCGGCGTCGTTGCCGAAGACCGAGGGGTCGCCTGGGGCGACGAGGACGTCGAAGTCGCCCTTGTCGATCTTGGCGTACTGGGCCGGGGACTGGGCGATGTCGAGTGTGACCTTGACGCCGGCGGCCTCCCAGCTCTCCTTGAGCAGCGGGGCGATGTCCTTGACCCAGCCGGTGTCGGTGGTCAGGACGGTGAAGGAGAGTCCCTTGACGCCCGCCTCGTCCAGGAGCTTCCTCGCCTTGTCCACGTCGTGCGTGTAGACGGTGGCGGCCTTGCGGTAGTCGGGGTGGGTGGCGGGGACGTAGCCGGTGGCGGCGGTGGCGTTGCCGACCATGGCGGTGGAGATGATCTTCTCGGTGTCCAGGGCGTAGTGCAGCGCCTGGCGCACCCGCTTGTCGGCGAACCGCTTGTCGGCCGTGTTGAACATGAGGAAGAGCAGGCCGAAGGACTGCACCGACTCGGTCTCGGCGGAGCCCGAGAGGCGCTTGACGTCGATGTAGGGGACGTCCTCGATGGCCTGGACGCGGCCCGACTCCATGGCGCTGACGCGGGCCGACTGGTCGGACATCAGGCGCCAGACCATCTTCTTGGCCTTGGCGGGGTGGGAGCCGTTGTACTTGTCGTACGCCTCGAAGACGATCTTGTCCTCGCGGGTGGCGGAGACGAACTTGTACGGTCCCGAGCCGACCGGCTTGGCGTCGAACGCCTTGGGGTCGGGCTCCACGATCTTCTTCGGCACGATCCGGGCGACGGCGATACGGGACGGGAAGAGCGCGAAGGGGTACTTGAGGTGGAACTCCACCGTGCCGGCGTCGACGGCCTTCACCGTGTCGATGAAGGGCACGAACTGGGCCATCAGGGAAGCGTTCTTCGGGTCCAGGATGCGTTCGAAGCTGAACACCACGTCGTCGGCCGTGACGGGCGAGCCGTCGTGGAAGGTCGCGCCCTCGCGGAGCGTGGCGCGGTAGGTGGTGGCGTTGATCTTCTTCGGCATCCCGGTGGCGAGTGCGGGCCGTGCCACGAGTGTTGCCGGATCGAGATCCACCAGGCCCTCGAAGATGTGCATATTGGCGGCGTACGGGGTCGCGCCCGAGGTGATCATGGGGTCGAATCCGGTCGACAGCGGGTAGGACAGGCCGGCCTCGATGAGGTCGCTGCCGCTGCCCTTGTCCGTCGAGCCGTTGGCGGTCGAGGACGGACCGCCGCACGCGGACAGGCCGGCCGTGATGGCGGCCGCGGCGCCGACGACGCCGGTGTAACGCAGGAAGGTGCGGCGCTCGACACCGGCTGATCTCAGCTCGGGCACGGGTCCTCCAGGGACTTGAGGTGGGGCGTCTGGGACGGGAGACGGAGAGCTGGCGCGGGTTCACGGGGATCGCGGAACCCAGAGCGTCAGACGTCAGATGTCTGATGCCTTGATAGCGTGGGAACGTAGCTTGACAATCGAGAGGGGTCAAGAGGTGGGGAGTTCACATATGTCCGGAACGAAACCCGGCCGGCAGCTGCTCCGGCAGGAAGTCGTGGACGGAATCAAGCGGTACATCCTTGAGGAACGGCTCCGCCCCGGGGACCCGCTGCCCACCGAGCCCGCCCTGTGCGAGGCGCTCGGCGCCAGCCGCTCCAGCGTCCGCGAGGCCGTCAAGATCCTCAATGCGCTGGACATCGTGGAGGTCCGCCACGGGCACGGCACCTACGTCGGCCGGCTGAGCCTGTCCGCGCTCGTCGAGAGCCTGACCTTCCGGGGCCTGCTCTCCCCCGACGACGACTTCCAGGTCATGGCCGACCTGGTCGACGTGCGCGAGCTGTTCGAGCGCGGGATGGCCGACCGGATCGTCTCGCAGCTCAGCGTGGAGCAACTGGACTCGCTGGACGCCCTCGTGGCCACCATGCGCGAGACGGGCGCCCAGGAGGGGCACGGCTTCGTGGACGCCGACCGCGCCTTCCACGCCCAGCTCGTGGCCCCGCTGGGCAACGAGCTGATCGGTCAGCTCTCGATGGCCTTCTGGGACGTGTACACGATCGTCGCGCCGCACCTGGACGGGTTCACACAGGCCGACGAGACGGAGACGATCACCGCCCACCAGAACATCGTGGACGCCGCACGGGCGGCTGACATCGCCGGATTCATGAAGGCGCTCGGCGAGCACTACGCGCCTGTGCGCCGCCGGATCGCGGAGGCCCGCGCCCGGCGCTGAGCCGCCCGCGCGGCGCGGGGCCGTCGCCCGGGCGGGCGCGCGGGCGACTCCGGAACGCCCCTTGACTGCCGCCTCGGGCGGTGCCTAGGGTCCGTGTGCCGACAGGACATCTGACGTCATGCATCTGATGTCGATGCCACGCCCCGGCATCTCCCCGCCGCGCCCCCAGGAGGGCACCTCCATGCCGTTGACGGACCTCTCGCTCGACGCCTGCCGCGACTACCTGCCGCCGCTGTCCGCCCCCGCGGACTTCGACGCCTTCTGGTCCCGGACCCTGGACGACGCCCGCACCCACGCCTCCGACAAGCCCGTCTTCACGGAAACGCGGACGGGGCTCACCCAGGTCCGCACGTACGACGTGACGGTCCCGGGCTTCGCCGGGCAGCCGGTACGCGGCTGGCTGCGGATGCCCGCCGGGGCGGCCGAACCCCTGGGCTGCGTGGTGGAATTCCTGGGCTACGGGCGCGGCCGGGGCCTGGCCCACGAGAACCTGCTGTGGGCCTCGGCCGGTCACGCCCACCTGCTGATGGACACCCGGGGGCAGGGCTGGTCGGCGGCCGGCGGCGCCACCGCCGATCCGGACGGGGGCGCGCCAGGCGTAGTGCCCGGCTTCCTGACCCGGGGCGTCGAGAGCCCCGAGACGTACTACTACCGGCGGCTGTTCACCGACGCGGTGCGGTGCGTGGACGCGGTGCGCGAGCACCCGGGGATCGACCCGGACCGGATCGTGGTGACCGGGATCAGCCAGGGCGGCGGCATCACCCTGGCCGTCGCCGGGCTGGTGCCGGGGCTCGCCGGGGTGATGCCGGACGTGCCGTTCCTGTGCAACATCCGCCGGGGCGCCGAGATCGCGGGGCGCCCTCCGTACACCGAGATCGCCGAGTACCTCAAGCTGCACCGCGACCGCGCCGAGCAGGTCTTCGCCACGCTCGCCTACTTCGATGCCGCACTGCACGCCACCCGGGCGACGGCCCCCGCGCTGTTCTCCATCGCGATGATGGACGACATCTGCCCGCCCTCCACCTGCTTCACCGCCTACAACGGCTATGCCGGACCCAAGGACGTACGGGTCTATCCGTTCAACGGGCACGAGGGCGGCGCGGAGTACCAGCAGCGGGAGCAACTGGCCTGGGTGGCCTCCCTGTTCGCCGGCCTGTCATCGGGGCAGGCCGGCCGCTCCTGACGAGAGAGAGATCGTCCATGCAGCGAACCGTCCCTGTCGCCCTGCTCGGCGCCGCCCTGCTGGTCGTCACCACGACCGGCACCGCGCAGGCCGCGTCACCCGCCCCCGGCACGCTCACGTCCCAGGACCTGACCGTCGACGGCGTCGGCTCCCCCCACTACCGCATCCCGGCCCTGACCACCACGGACAAGGGCACCCTGCTCGCCGCGTACGACGCCCGGCCCACCCTGGGCGACCTGCCGTCCAACATCGGGATCGTGCTGCGACGCAGCACCGACGGCGGAACGACCTGGCAGGCGCAGCAGGTGGTCCGCAAGGACGCCGCGCCCCAGGGGTACGGGGACCCGAGCCTGCTGGCCGACCGGGTCACCGGGCGGATCTTCCTGTTCTACGCGGCCGGTGAGAACCAGGGCTTCTTCGGCTCGGCCACCGGCAACGACGAGACCGACCCGAACGTCCTCCAGGCCGACTACAGCTACTCCGACGACGACGGTCTCACCTGGAGCCACCGCCGGATCACGAAGCAGATCAAGGACCCGGCCTGGGGCGGGATGTTCGCCTCGTCCGGCGAGGGCATCCAGCTGCGCAACGGCCCGCACAGGGGCCGGCTCATCCAGCAGTACGCGATCCGGAACAACGGGGCAAACTACGCGGTCAGCGCCTACAGCGACGACCACGGCGACACCTGGCACATGGGCACCCCGGTCGGTCCGGGCGGCGACGAGAACAAGACCGTCGAGCTGAACGACGGCACGGTCATGCTCAACAACCGCTCGGCGCCGTACCGTACGGTCGCGTACTCCTCGGACGGCGGGGTCACGTACACGCCGTTCGTCCAGGACACCGAGCTGCCCGACCCGGCGAACAACGGCTCGGTCATGCGGTACGCCCCCGACGCGCCGGCCTCCGACCCGCAGTCCTCCTGGCTGCTGTTCAGCAACACCGAGGCCACCTCGCGCAAGAACCTCACGGTCAAGATGTCCTGCGACAACGGGAAGACCTGGCCGATCAAGAAGGCCGTGGACCCGGGCGCCGCCGCCTACTCGACGCTGACCCGGCTCCCGGGCGGGCGGCTCGGCCTGCTGTACGAGCGGGGGAACTACGAGCACATCACGTACTCCTCGTTCGACCTGAAGTGGCTCGGCGGCACCTGCGCGGACATCACCTTCACCCCGCCGGCCACGCTGAAGGCGGGGACGGCCGCCGAGATCACCGTCCGGGTCGTCAACCGGATGGACGTCCGCCGCGACGCGGGCACGGTCGAGCTGACCGTGCCCGCCGGCTGGACGACGAAGCCGGCGGCGTTCCCGGCGACCCGGCCGGGCGAGGGCGCGAATGTGAAGGTGCCCGTCACCGTCCCGGCCGGCGCCTCCGGTGACGTGAAGCTCACCGCGACGTACCGGGCGAGCGGGAAGACCGCGTCGGGGAGCGCGACGGTGACGGTCACGCCGTAACCACCGCGCCAGTCACACGGTCAGCGCGGCCATGTCCACGACCCGGCCGGCCGCCTCGGCGACCGCCGGGTCGTGGGTGGCGACGACGGTGACGCACTGGTCCTCGCGGGTGCGCTCGGCCAGCAGCGCGGCCAGCTCGCCCGCCTGGGACCGGTCGACGGCGGCGGTCGGCTCGTCCACGAGGAGGAGCCGGGGCGCCAGGAAGAGTGCGCGGGCCAGGGCGACGCGCTGGCGTTCGCCGCCGGACAGCTGCTCGGGGCGGTGGCGCAGCCGGTGCCCCAGGCCGACCGCGCGCAGCGCCTCCTCGGCCCGGGCCCGGTACGTGCGGGGGCTGCGGCCGCCGATGTACGCGGCGGCCAGGAGCTGGTCGACCGCGGGGAGCGCGGAGAGCAGGTTGCCGCTCTGGAACATGTAGCCGATGTGGTCGCGGCGGACCCGGGCGCGCCCGGCGTCGGTGAGGGCCGCCAGGTCGTCGCCACCGAGCAGGACCCGGCCGGCCGAGGGCCGCAGCAGGGCGCCCGCCACGGCGAGCAGCGAGGACTTCCCGGAGCCGGAGGGGCCGACGAGGGCGGTCATCACGCCCGGTTCGAAGGTGAGGGCCAGGTCCTCGAAGACGGTGGTACGGGTGTCGCCCCGCCCGAAGGAGACGGTGACGCCGTCGAGTTCGAGCGTGCGGGGCGTCGTGGTGTTCATCGGTTGGCTCCCAGCATGATCAACGGGTCGGCGGCGGTGACCCGCCGCAGGGTGAGGGCGGTGCCGGCGAGCCCCACGGCCGCGACGGTGCACATGGTGGTGACGAGCGTGGTGGCCAGCAGGCTGAAGGGCACCTGCTCCCCCACGAGCAGGCCGACCGCCGCCGCGAGGCCGGCGCCGAAGGCGGTGCCGGCCACGACGACCAGGGCCGCCTGGACGACGGTGTGGGCGAGCAGCCGCCTGCGGGAGGCGCCGAGGGCGCGGAGCAGGGCGAGTTCGGGTCCGCGCTGCACGGTCCAGACGGCGAAGAAGGCGCCGACGACGAGCGGGGCGAT
Source organism: Streptomyces sp. SAS_281 (assembly GCF_052542855.1). Classification (NCBI taxonomy): domain Bacteria; kingdom Bacillati; phylum Actinomycetota; class Actinomycetes; order Kitasatosporales; family Streptomycetaceae; genus Streptomyces; species Streptomyces sp. SAS_281. The sequence continues at coordinate 13,642 of NZ_JBMNDO010000021.1, read as the reverse complement.
CAGGTAGAGGAAGACCTGGATCGAGGTCATCGTGACGCGCTCGCCGGTGTAGCCGGGGGCCGCCTCGTACGCCTCCTCCTCGGTGAGCGTGGTGGTCGAGTGGCGCTTGTCCAGGTCCGCCGCCGGGGTGGTGGGCGGGGTGCGCAGGGCGAGGGCGCTGACCTGGTCGGGCACGGCGGTCGCGGCGGGCGCGCCGGGGGTGCTGAACCGGATGCGCTGCCAGGTCTTCAGGGGCACGTAGGCGGCGGGCACATGGCCGTAGCTCAGGCGGCCGGTGGTCCCGACGACGCGGAGCCGGATGCCGAGGCGGTCGATGACGAGGGTGTCGCCGACGGCCACCCCCTCGTCGGTGAGCGCGTCGGAGATCACGACGGTGCCGGCGTCGGCCGTGGTGAGCCGGCTGCCGCCGGTGACGGCGGGGCTGAGGAAGCCGTCCGGTTCGACCCCGAAGGCGGCGAGGTCTACCTCGGCGCCCCGGTCGGTCGTGCCACGGGTGATGGAGACGCCGAGCGGCGTGGTGTCGGTGCCCGCGTCCGCACGCCAGGCGGCGGCCGTCTTCGCGTCGAGGAGGCTGCGGGCGAACTGGTCGGAGCGGGCGTCGGACGAGAAGACCAGGTGGGAGGCGGGCAGGGCGCGCAGGGCCGAGACGGTGTCGTCGCCGAGGCCGGTGGTGAAACCGGAGACGATGCCGACGAGTGCGGCGACGAGCACCACGACGGACCCCATGAGCGCGAAGCGCCCTCGGGCGGCGCGCAGCTCCAGCAGTGCGAGGAACACGGGTGGTTTCCTTCGGGATTCGGTTGAGGGGGATGGCGCGGTCCAGGGACGGCACGCGTCAGGGACGGCACGCGACAGGGACGGCACGCGACAGGGATGTCCCTTCCGGCACGGCGTCTTTTAGGGACGGTGCGTCGCCAACATAGATGATGGGGACGCACCGTCCCCAAGTGGGGGTCCGGTTCAGCGGGGGCTCGGGGCTTCTAAACTGGGCGGATGCCCCGGATCAGCGCCGCCACGGTCGCCGAACACCACGCCCGGCAGCGGCAGGCCCTGGTGCGGGCGGCGCGCGAACTGCTGGAGGGCGGCGACGCGGAGGCGGTCACCTTCGCGGCGGTGGCCCGGGCGACGGGCCTGGCGCGCAACAGCGTCTACAAGTACTTCCCCGGCCGGCCCGAACTCCTCGCGGCCGTGGTCGAGGACGCGCTGCCCCGCTGGACGGACGCCATCGACGCCGGCATGGCGGCGGCGCGCACACCCCGGGAGCGGGTCGCCGCCTATGTGTCGGCGCAGCTGGAACTGGTGCGCAGCGGCGAGCACCGGATCGCGCGGGCGCTGGCGGGGGTGCGGGACGCCCAGCTGGTGCGGGAGAGCGCGGGCCGGGTGCACGGCGCGCTGCTCACCCCGCTGACCGAGGCGCTCACCGAACTGGGCGAGGACGATCCCCGCCGCACGGCGGTCCTGCTCCAGGGCATCGTGAACGCCGCCACGACGGCGATCGAGGCGGGCGACGACTACGCGGCGGTCTCCGAGCGCGCGGTGCGCATGGCGGTCAGGGCGGTCACGGGCGGGCCCTGAACCCCGTCACCCCGCGTTCAGCCGGTCCCGGATGCCGTCGAAGTGCGTGCGCATGGCCCGGACCGCGCGCTCCCCGTCGGCCGCCGCCACCGCCTCCACGATCTCGCGGTGCTGGCGGCAGGTGACCGACGGGTCCTGGTGGCCGTCGTCGAAGTCCTCGCGCACCCGGTCCATCGCGGCCCAGAACGCGTCGAGCACCTCGCTGAGCAGGTGGTTGTCGAGCGAGGCGTAGAGCGCGAGGTGGAAGGCCCGGTCCGTGGCGCGCGCGACCCTGCCGCCGTCCGCCGCCTCGCCCTCCATCGTCGCGACGAGCGCGCGCAGCACGTCGAGGTCGTCCGCCGGGACGCCCGCCGCGACGGCCCCGACGAGCCCGGCCTCCAGCGCCTCGCGCACCTTCATCAGCTCGGCCAGGCCCGGTTCGCCCTGGCGGTGGCGGACGGCCGCCCGGAAGGCCAGGCCCTCGGCGAACGGCGACAGGGAGAGGGAGCCCACGAAGGTCCCGTAACCCCGTCGGATCTCCACGACCTTGACCGCCTGGAGCGACTTCAGGGCCTCGCGCACGGAGACCCGGCCGGCCTCGAAGAGGTCCATCAGCTCGGCCTCGGTGGGCAGGGCGTCGCCGGGGGCCAGGCGGCGCTCCAGGATGAGCCCCTTGACCCTGCGCTCGATGTCCTGAGCCATGGTGGGCCGCGCCACAACGTCCTCCCGAGGTACCGGTGCCCCTTGACCGTTCGCAGGAGCGTCTGATTAAGGTACCGCAGACATAAGACATCTTACGTCTCACGTCTGGAGCCTTCATCATGTCCCTGCCCGCACCGCTGCGCGGCGTCGTCCCGCCGGTCTGCACCCCGCTCGACCCGCGCGGGGAGGTCGACACCGCATCGCTCACCCGGCTCGTGGACCACCTCGTCGGAGGCGGTGTGCACGGGCTGTTCGCGCTCGGGTCCACCAGCGAGGTCGCCTACCTCACCGACGAGCAGCGCGCCACGGTCCTGGAGACCGTCGTCAACGCCACCGACGGCCGGGTCCCGGTCCTCGCCGGAGTCATCGACACCACCACGGCCCGGGTCGCCGAGCACGCCGAAGCCGCCGCCGCCCTCGGCGCGGACGCCCTGGTCGCGACCGCGCCCTTCTACACCCGCACCCACCCCCGGGAGATCGCCGCGCACTTCCGCCGGCTGCGCGCCGAGGTGGACCTGCCACTGTTCGCGTACGACATCCCGGTCGCCGTGCACAGCAAGCTCTCCGCCGCCCTGGTCCGCGAGCTGGCCGAGGACGGCACGCTGGCCGGTCTCAAGGACAGCAGCGGCGACGAGGGCGGGCTGCGCCGGCTCGTCGTGGAGCTCGGCGGGCGGGAGGGCCGGGCGCACGGTCCGGTGCCGGGCTTCAGCGTCCTCACCGGTTCCGAGCTGACGGTGGACGCGGCCCTGCTGGCCGGCGCCGACGGGGTCGTCCCGGGCATCGGCAACGTGGACCCGGGCGGTTACGTACGGCTCTACGAGGCCGCGCGCGCCGGCGACTGGACGCTGGCCGCCAAGGAGCAGGAGCGCCTGGTCGAGCTGTTCGCGATGGTCGACGCGGGCCCGGAGGCGGACATGGGCCGCAGCTCGTCGGCGCTCGGCTCCTTCAAGGCGGCGCTGAGGCTGCTCGGGGTCATCGAGTGCGGCGACACGGTGTTCCCGCAGATCCAGTTGTCGGCGGAGTCCGTCGCGTACGTCTCCGGGCGGCTGCGCGACGCCGGCCTGCCGCCGGTCCGATGACGGCTTCGACGGCGGCCCCCGGGGCGCTTCCGACGCGGCGGCCGGTCGTCGGCCTGGACCTGGGCGGGACGAAGATCGCCGCCGCGCTGTTCGGCGCGGACGGCACCGTGGTCGCGCGGTGCTCCCGGCCCACCCCGGCCCGGGAGGGTGCGCCGGCGGTGCTCGACGCGCTCGCTGCGGCCGTCGCCGAGGTCGACCCCGGCCGCACGGCGTCCGTGGCCGGCATCGCGGCGGCCGGCGTGATCGATCCGCGTACCGGCACGGTCACCAGCTCCACCGACGCGATCCGGGGCTGGGCCGGGACCCCGCTGGGCACCGGTCTGGCGGACCGCACCGGGTACGCGGTGGCCTGCGACAACGACGTACGGGCCACGGCGGGCCCCGAGCTGGGCGCGCTGCGCGTAGACGGCGGCGATCACGCCTCGCTGCTGTTCGCGGCCATCGGGACCGGCGTCGGCGGCGCGGTCGCGGCCGACGGGCGGATGGTGCACGGCGCGGCCGGTATCGCCGGGCACCTGGGCCACCTGCCGAGCCCGGAGGCGGCCGGGCTGCCCTGCACCTGCGGGGCCACCGGCCATCTGGAGGTCATCGCCTCCGGGCCCGGGATCGCCGCCCACTACGAGCGGCTGACCGGCGCGCCCGCGGGCCGCCTGGAGACGGTCGCCGCGCGCGCCGCCGAGGGCGACGCCGACGCCGTCACCGCGATCACCACGGGCGCCTCGGCCGCCGGCCGGGTGCTCGGCGGGCTCGCCAACGCGCTCGGACCCGACCGCGTTGTCGTCGGCGGCGGGGTCCCGCGCATCGGGCCGCTGTACGGGGACGCGCTGCGCGACGCGTTCGCGGCCGAGCTGATGGGTCCGCTGCGCGGGCTCGTCCCGCGCGCCCCGCTCTTCGGCCACGACGCGGCCGTGCTCGGCGCGGCGGCCCTCACCCTCACCCTTCCCCTCCACCGACCGGGAGTCCTCCGATGAACGCACGGGAGCTGTCCACCGCCCTCCGGGGCAAGCTGATCGTGTCCTGCCAGGCGCCCCCGGGCGACCCGATGCGGGACACCGCCACACTGGTGCGGCTGGCGCGGTCGGCGGTCGCCGGCGGCGGATCGGCGGTCCGGGCCAACGAGCCGGAGGTCGTCGCCGCGATCACCGCCACCGTGGACCTGCCGGTCATCGGACTGTGGAAGGACGGCGACACCGGCGTCTACATCACGCCGACCGTTCGGCACGCCCTCGCGGTCGCCGGGGCCGGGGCGGCCGTCGTCGCGGCGGACGCCACCGACCGGCCGCGTCCCGACGGCTCGACCTTCGCGGAGCTGGTCGAGGCGGTGCACGCGGCCGGCGCGCTCGTCATGGCCGACGTCTCCACCCTGGCCGAGGGCGTCACGGCCGCCCGGCTCGGCGCGGACTTCGTCTCCACGACCCTGTCCGGCTACGTGCCCGGGCAGCCGAAGCAGACCGGGCCCGATCTGGACCTGGTCGCGGCACTCGCCGCCGCGATCGGCGTACCCGTCGTCGCCGAAGGCCGTATCAACACCCCCGAGGACGCGGCCGAGGCGCTGGCACGCGGCGCGCACAGCGTCGTCGTCGGAACCGCCATCACCGCGCCCACGGCTCTCACCGCCCGCTTCGTGACGGGCATCACCCGGCGCTGACCTGCCCCTTTTCGCGGGGCGGCTGTTCAACGACGAGCGCCGTCCCGCATCCTGGAGTCACCGTGCACCACACACCCCCCGCGCTCCCCTGGTACCGCCAGGTGAGCCGCACCCAGTGGAAGTCGTTCTTCGCCGCCTGGATCGGCTACGTCCTCGACGGCTTCGACTTCGTGCTGATCACCCTCGTGCTGACCGAGATCAGCGACGACTTCGGGCTGAGCGCGGTGCAGGCCGCCAGCCTGATCTCCGGCGCCTTCATCACCCGCTGGCTCGGCGGCGCCGTGCTCGGCGCCCTCGGCGACCGCTACGGCCGGAAGCCGTCGATGGTGGCGAGCATCCTGCTGTACTCGCTGGGCACCTTCGCCTGCGGGTTCGCGTGGAACTACCACAGTCTGTTCGCCGCCCGGCTGGCCATCGGCATGGGCATGGCCGGCGAGTACAGCGCCAGCTCCACGTACGTCATGGAGAGCTGGCCGCCCGCCCTGCGCAACCGTGCCAGCGGCTTCCTGATCTCCGGCTTCTCGGTGGGCTCCGTGCTGGCCGCCCAGGTGTACGACTGGGTGGTGCCGTCACTCGGCTGGCGCTGGATGTTCTACCTCGGGCTGATCCCGATCGCCATCGCGCTGTGGATGCGGCGGGCGCTGCCCGAGGCGGAGGAGTGGACGGAGTCCGTGGCGGACGAGGGTGCGAAGCCCAACCCGTTCCGGCCCCTGTTCCGGACCCCGCGCAGGGCGACCGTCAACACGCTCCTGGTGGCCGTCGCCACGCTCTCGCTGTTCCTGGTCTTCACGCCCGGCGGCGCGGGCCTGGTGCCGGTGCTCTCGGTGGTCGCCGGGGTCTCGCTGGCGGCGCTCGCCGTGCAGCTGGGCGGGAAGCGCGGCTGGGTGCTCTACCTGTCGATGATCGTGACGCTGTTCTTCGCCTTCCTGTACTCCTGGCCGATCCAGGCGCTGCTGCCGACGTACCTGAAGACGGAGCTGGGCTACTCGACGGGCCAGGTCACCGACGTCCTGTACTTCGCGGGCTTCGGGACCATGGCCGGCTGCTGGACGGCCGGCTTCCTCGGCGACCGGATCGGTACGAGGAAGGCGTACGCGCTGACGCTGCTGGCGTCGCTCGCCTTCGTCTACCCGGTCTTCGCGGTGGAGGACAACCTGCTGCTCCTCGGCGTCCTGCTCTTCCTGCTCCAGGCGACCGGCTTCGGCATCTCCGGCCTCCTCCCCCGCTACATCGGCGGCCACTTCCCGACCCGCAGCCGGGGCGCGGCGCTGGGCTTCACCTACAACGTGGGAGCCCTGGGCGGGGCGGTCGCCCCGGTGCTCGGCGCTCACCTGGCGTCGGGCATGAGCCTGGGGCGGGCCCTGGCCGTGCTGACCTTCGCGGGCACGGTGATCGTGGTGCTGCTGGTCGGACTCGACGTGCCGGCCCGGCTGAACCGGCTGACGGACCCGGACGCGGCAGAGGACCACCTGGCGGCGGGAGCGGCGGCGGACGAGCGGGTGCGCGTGAAGCAGTAGGACGAGGGGCGGGACGAACCGATGTCCATGCTGATGCTGTTCTCGCCGGGTGCCCCGCGCGAGGAGTACTTCGAGCGGGTCGCGGAGATGTCGCAGCGCGGCGGCGAGGAGCTCAAGCGGTTCCGCGTCCGGCACGACAGCCACTTCACGGAGGACTTCGGCCCGGAAGCCACGTAGCCGACCCGTCAGACCGTCACGCGCTCGAAGACCGCCGCGAGGCCCTGGCCACCGCCGATGCACATGGTCTCCAGGCCGTAGCGGGCCTCGCGGCGGTGCAGCTCGCGGGTGAGCGTGGCGAGGATGCGGGCGCCGGTCGCGCCGACGGGGTGGCCGAGCGAGACGCCGGAGCCGTTCACGTTGACCCGCTCCTCGTGGTCCTTCTCGCCGAGGCCCAGCTCCCGGGTGCAGGCCAGGACCTGGGCGGCGAACGCCTCGTTCAGCTCGATCAGGTCGAGGTCGGCGAGGGTGAGCCCGGCGCGGCCGAGCGCGGCCTGCGTCGCGGGGACGGGCCCGAGGCCCATGGTCGCGGCGGGCACCCCGGCGCGGGCGAAGGAGACGAGCCGGACGAGCGGGGTGAGGCCGAGGCGTTCGGCGGTGGCGGCGCTCGTCACGAGGCAGGCGGCCGCCGCGTCGTTCTGGCCGCTGGCGTTGCCCGCGGTGACGGTGGCGTCCGGGTCGGACTTCAGCATGACCGGGCGGAGCGCGGCGAGCTGTTCGGCGGTGGTGTCGGGGCGGGGGTGCTCGTCGGCGGTGACCACCGTCTCGCCCTTCCTGGTCCGTACGGTGACGGGGACCGTCTCCTTCGCGTACCGGCCCTCGGCGGCGGCGAGACCCGCCCGCCGCTGCGAGCGCAGGGCCAGCGCGTCCTGGTCGGCGCGGCTGATCCCGTACGCGCGCCGCAGGTTCTCGGCCGTCTCGATCATGCCGCCGGGGACCGGGTGGTGGACGCCGCCCGCGGTGACCCGGCCCCGGGCGAGCGCGTCGTGGAGCTGGAGGCCGGGGCCCTTGATGCCCCAGCGCCCGTCGTGCGTGTAGTACGGGGCGCCGCTCATCACGTCGACGCCGCCCGCGATCACGACCTCGCTGAACCCGGCCCGGATCTGCATCGCCGCGTCCAGGACCGCCTGGAGCCCGGAGCCGCAGCGGCGGTCGGTCTGGAGGCCGGTCACCGACTGCGGGAGCCCGGCGTCCAGGGCGGCGACCCGGCCGATCGCGGGGGCCTCCGCCGACGGGTACGCGTGACCGAGGATCACCTCGTCCACCCGGTCGGGGTCGATGCCGGTCCGGGCGACGACCTCGGCGATCACGTGGGCCGCGAGGGCGGCCGGCTTCTCCCCGGCGAACACCCCGCCGAAGCGGCCGATGGGGGTGCGCAGGGGTTCGCAGATCACGACATCGAGGGCGTCGGGCACGGCGGGGCCTTTCCGGGAGACGGAGTGCGAGGGTCCGGTAAGACCCTCGCACCCGGCGGCGTGACCGGTCCAATACCCAGTTCCCCCGGAACCGAGACGCCCGGCGTCTCAATCGGCCGCCCCGGACCGCCTCAGGCGCGGGCCTGCGTCGCGAGCATCAGGCGCAGGGCGCGGGTCACGGCGTTGTCCGTGCCGAAGTCCACACCGGCGGGCACCTCCACCAGGTCGCCGTGGGCCAGGACGAGGACGCCGCAGGAGCCGGCACGGGCCGTGCCGGTGCCGTCGAGCCAGTCCCGGTAGCCACCGGACGTGGTGTCCAGGTGCTCCCGGCTGCGGCGGCTGACCTGCGCCATCAGGTCGGCGACCCCGGTGAGCCCGTCGACGGAGGCGAAGGGGATGGTCACGACCGGTTCCTCGACCAGGCGGACGCGGGGTTCCTCGTCGCGGCCGGGGCCCTCGGGGGTCTCGGGAAGCAGTCCCCGGCCGAAGCGGGCGTGGTAGAGCAGGGTGTGCGCGGCGTCGATCCCGCCGACGAAGGGGCGGTCGAAGCTGGTCCTGCGGTAGCCGGCACTGTACGAGCGCGGGATGCGCGGGTCCTCGGCCTCCGGCCAGTGCACCTCGCCGGACCGGCGGTCGCGCCAGGGGACATAGCGCCGGATGTCGTCGGACGCGGAGGTCGGCAGGAGGTCGATGCCGAACCGGCCGGGGTCCTTGGCGACGATGGAGCCGGGGGTCAGCGCGAACAGGCCGATGCCGGCGGTCGTCCACAGCTTCTCGTGGTGGTGGAGGAACTCGTACGTCTCCAGCGCCTCGTCCCGGGTCTCGGTGGGGAAACCGGTGAAACCCATCATCTGCGCGGCGATGCCGTTGCGCGCCAGTTCGGCCAGGACGTCCGGGACGGCGTCGATCTTCACCCCCTTGTCGATGAGGTCGAGGACCCGCTGGCTGCCCGACTCGTAGCCGAAGGAGACCGCGACGCAGCCGGAGGCCGCGAGGAGTTCGCCGACGGCCCGCTTGGGGAACGTCCGCTCCAGCCGGAGTTCGGCGGACCACCGCAGGTCCAGGGAGGATTCGGCGAGGGCGGCGGCGAGGGTGCGCAGATAGCGCGGGGACATCGCGTCCACCGCGAAGTAGAGGGTCCTGCCGTAGCGGCTCACCTCCCGCAGGTCTTCGAGGACGGCGGCCACGGGGCGTTCCCGCGAGGGCGAGGTCGGCCGGTCCGTGTTGAGGCCGTAGTCGCAGAAGGTGCACTTGTTCCAGTAGCACCCGCGGGTCGGGCTGTAGAGGATCACCGGCTCGGGCGACCAGTACCGGTCCCAGTCCCACACGTCGTACGCCGGGGGGTCGAGCGTCGCCACGCTGCTGTACGCGATGACGGGGTCCGGCCGGCTCCTGGTCATCACGCCGCCGATGCCCTCGAAGGCGTCACCGCCCCGGACCGCGCCGTTCCCCACGGCGTCGAGGATGCCGATGAGGGCGTTCTCGCCCTCGCCCGGCACGATCAGGTCGGCGTCCTGGAAGACCCGCCACGCCGAGGCCGGGTCGGACGCGTACTTGACCACGTCGCCGACCTCGGTGCCGCCGAAGACGATCACCGTGTCGGGCAGCACGGTGCGGACCAGGCGGGCCATCCGCAGGGCGACGGGCAGCTGGCTGGTGTAGTTGACCGAGAGCCCGACCACCGCCCAGGGGTGTTCGCGCAGCTTCGGGACGAACTCGTCGGCGAAGTAGCCCTCGAAGGGGCGGGCCACGGCGGCCGGGACCTCGGGGTCGGACAGGTCCGCCGTGCTGCACAGGTTGACGGCGGACTTGACCCGCATCGAGAAGCCGTCCGCCGCGCCGGGGGGCATCTCCAGGGCGATCAGCTCCCACCACCGGCTCGTCACCGCGACCGCCTGCGCATAGGTCGGGGGGTGGTAGAAGTGCTCGGGGTCCTGGAACACGCGGATCGCGTCGCGCGCCGATGTGGCGGTCAGGCCCTCGGCGGCCAGGGCCTGCCGGTAGCGGATCTCGTCGTGGCGGCGGGGGTCGCCGGACCTGGCCTCGATCTCGGCGCGCAGGGCGCGGGCGGCCGTGAGCGTGGCGCCGAAGCGCACGGGGTCGGCGAGGTAGGTGAAGGCGTCGAGATTGGCGTCCACGCAGGCGTACTCGGTGTGGCCGGCCGCTCTGGCGGCGCCCACGAGGTACGGGATCGAGTGGTAGGCGGTCGTCGGGTCGGTCACCGGCGGGTTGATCAGCAGGTAAGCGGTGTCGCCGGTGCCCCGGCCCGGCCGCGGGCCGCCGTGGTCCGGGCCGCCCTTCAACCGTTCCATGCCCAACGGGACGAACACGCTCATCGTGGTGACTCCTGACTGTTGTCCTGCCCTGGATGCGTGGAGCGGGCGGCCGGGGCCCCGGCGGGTGCGGGGACCGGCGGGGCGTACTCGGTGTCGGCGCGGTGCTCGCGGAACACCCGCTGGGTGAGCGCGCCCAGCACGGTGAGCGCGATGGCCCCGCCCGCCACCGGGAAGAAGGGGGCCGCGCCGAGGTGGCGGACCCCGAAGCCGGCCACCGCGACGGAGACCGGGAAGGTGCCCATGACGGCCAGCATGACCAGGCTCATGACCCGGCCGATGAGCGCGGACGGTGCCCAGACCTGGAGCATCGTCACCACGACGATGTTCTGCCAGCCGCTGGCCAGGGCGTACACACAGACGCACACCGCGGCGCCGGCCAGCCCTCCGGCGTACGGCACGGCGCTCAGGGCGACGCCCATGACGACCGCGAGCACGGCGAACAGATAGGCGGGCGACCGCACTGGACGGCTGCGGGCGGCGACCAGCGAGCCGGCCAGACCGCCCAGGCTCAGACAGGTCAGCAGGATCCCGTAGCCGGTGGCGCCCATCCCCTGGTGGGCCAGTTCGGGCAGCGCCACCTCGATCGTGCCGTTGAAGGCCAGGTTGCAGACGAGGGCCACCACGAGGACGACGTGCAGCAGCCTGCCGTGGCGCAGGAGTTCCGGGAAGGACACCTTGCGGGACGGGGTCTCGTCGGCGGCGTCGGCCCCGTCGTGCTCCGGGGTGTCCGCGCCGGTGCGGATCCGGGCGAGAACGAGCGCCGACACGAGGAAGGACGCGGCGTCGACCGTGAGCGCCGGGCCCGCGTCGAAGGCCGCCACCAGGGCGCCGCCCGCGGTGGGTCCGAGGAGTCCGCCGACCTGGTTGACCATGGTCGACAGGGCGTTGCCCCGGCCGAGGTCCTCCTTGCGCAGCAGGGCGGGCAGGAGGGTGTACGAGGCGGGGATGAACATGCCGGAGCAGGCGCCCAGGACGACGGCGATCGGGGCGAGCTGGCCGAGCGTCGGCGTCCCGGCCGAGGCGAGCACCGCGAGGATGCCCACGGCCGCGGCGCGCACCAGGTCGGTCATGAGCATGACCCGCCGGCCGCCGATGCGGTCGGCCACCACCCCGCCCAGCGGAATGGTGACGACGCGCGGGATGCCGTAGCAGGCCAGGACCGTGCCGAGCAGGACCGGGCCGCCGTCGCCGGAGAGGATCAGCCAGGGCAGCGCGACGGCGTAGCAGTAGTCGCCGACCGTGGAGGAGAGCTGTCCGGCGAGCAGCAGCCGGAAGCCGCGCACGGACATGGGTCCGCCCGTCAGTGCCGTACGGAACCTCTGTCCGGCTGCTGCCACGTGCCCTCCTTCTGCTGATGGTGTGCGGTCAGCCGCCGAGCGGGCCGACCGGCATGTCCAGGAACTCGCCGATCACCGCCGTCACGGTGGCGGGCGGCGGCAGCCCGAGGTTCTTGCGCACGTCGCCGGCGGCGATCTGCCAGCCCGCGGCGGGCACCGGGTCCACGACGGCATGGCCGTCCGCCCGCAGCCGGTCCACGTTGCGGCGGACGGCGGGGCGCTCCCACATCAGGCTGTTCATGCTCGGGAAGAACACCACCGGGCGTTCATGGGCGAGCAGCGCGGAGCTGAGGAGTCCGGAGGCGAGCCCGTTGGCGGCCTGGCCGAGCATGTTGGCGGTGGCGGGCAGGACGACGAACCGGTCCGCCCAGACGGCGGGGGCGACATGACCGGTCGTCAGTTCGTCCTCGCCGTCGCAGTACACGTCCCGGCACAGCAGCCGCATGGTCGCGGCCGGGATGAGCGCGGCGGCGGAGCGGGTCATGGCCATACGGATCTCGACGCCGGGTCCGAGGCCGGTGCGCAGGGCCATGAGGTACTGCGGGACGGCGAGTACGTTGCCGGAGCCGCAGACCCCGATGAGCAGCCGGCGCGGGGTGCCCGGTCCGGTCTCCGCCGTCATCACCGGGCTCCGGCGGGCTCGCCGGCCACCTCGTGCAGGCCGCACTGGGCGGCGATGAGATCCAGCCTGTCCTGGACGTTGTACTTGTAGCCGGGGCAGGGCGGATGGCCCTCCTGCCACGCCTTGGGGCAGGAGCCCCCGCAGGTGGGCATGAAGACGCAGCTCTTGCACCAGGTGCTGCCCGCGGCGATCTCGTCGTTCCAGCCGTCGAAGGGCCCCAGCGGCCGGACCGGTTCGGTGCCCGCCCGGTCGATGTGCGTCAGCGCGAGGGTGCGCTCGGCCTCGGGGACGAGGGGGTACTCGCTGCACGAGAAGATGTTGCCGGTACTGCTGATGATCTCGGACGAGCGGGTCGTGGCGGGGCAGAGGACCTTCCGCGCGGTGGTCGGCAGCAGCTGGGTGTGCAGCCCGTGACCGGTGAGCAGTTTGAGCCATCCCGTCTCGCGTTCGGCGAACTCGTACTTGGAGACCTCGATCTCCGATACGTCGTTTCCCCACGAGTGCACGGGAGCGATCGAGAAGGATACGCGGGGGTGGCTGAAACCAAGCTCCGCCATCAGCTCGACATAGCGGGGCACGGAGTCCTGGTTGTGCACATCGACATTCGTCCGGAACGAGAAATGGGTGGGCCCCAGATCCGGTTCGTCGAGTACGGAACGCACGGCACGCACGATGTTCCAGAAAGATCCGCGTCCGCTTTTCAGCGGCCGGTGTTCATTGTGGATATCCGGCGGCCCGTCGATCGTGATCTCGAAATGGGTGACCCCGCAGGAACGGATGAGGGTGTTGATTTTTGCGGGATTCAGGAGGGAACCGTTGGTGACGATCACCGAGGAGTAGGCGACCCCGCGCTCGGCGGCGGCGGCGACGAACCGCGGGGCGAGGTCGCGGATGACGGCGTACCCCATCATCGGCTCGGCCCCGAACCAGTCGATGCGGGCGCTGCGGGTCTCCGGGGCGGTCACGGCGCGCAGCACACGGTCGTGCACCCGGCTGCGGTGGTTGCGGGACAGCCCGCCCCGGGTGTGCTCCTGTCCGCAGTAGGCGCAGCCCATGTTGCAGTAGGAGGTCGGCAACAGGGCGATGTGCACCGCCGAACGGTCCGCCGAGGCGCGCCGGTTGCGGTCGAGCACGGTGGCCAGCTCGTCCTCGCCGGCCGGTACGAGCAGCCTGGCCGCGCGCAGGGCGCCGGTCCAGGCCGGGCTGATCGCGCCGGCGTCGCCGGCCTCCAGGGCCCGCGCGGTGGGAAGGTCGACCGCCACGGTGCTCGCGGTGCGGGTGCCGTAGGCGAGCCGGACCGGAACGCCGGCGGTGTCGGCGTACGCGCGGTCGCTCAGCACCAGGTATCTGCTGACTTGGTCCATGTTCACGCTCCCACTGGGTGTCCGGACGCACGGCGGTCGGGCGCGTCTTCTCCGGCGGGGCCGGCGGAGAA
>NZ_JBMNDO010000219.1:0-4902 GCF_052542855.1 Streptomyces sp. SAS_281 | reverse complement strand
CGGTTCCGTGCGTTCGGGCTCCGGGCGGTAAGAGGCTGCCCGCGCTCAGGTCTTGACGGGGCCCGCCCGAAAACGGTCAGCTTAGAGTTCACATGTTGGAGAATATGGCAGGAGTGAGTGAGTCGATGGAGACTCCGGGGTCGCAGACGTCTCTGCATCGCGCCAACCTTGAGCGGGTGGTGCGCGCCGTACGCATGGCTGGTTCGCTCACCCAGGCGGAGATCGCCAGGAGCACGGGCCTCTCCGCGGCCACCGTCTCCAATATCGTTCGTGAACTGAAGGACAGCGGCACGGTCGAGGTGACCCCCACCTCGGCGGGCGGCCGCCGGGCCCGCAGCGTCTCGCTCAGCGGGGACGCGGGCATCGTGATCGGCGTCGACTTCGGCCACACCCACCTGCGCGTGGCCGTCGGCAACCTGGCCCACCAGGTGCTCGCCGAGGAGTCCGAGCCGCTGGACGTCGACGCCTCGTCCGCCGAGGGCTTCGGGCGGGCGGAGCAGCTGGTCAACCGGCTGATCGAGACCACCGGGATCAGCCCCGGCAAGGTCATCGGGGTGGGGCTCGGTGTACCCGGCCCGATCGACGTGGAGTCCGGCACCCTGGGCTCCACGTCGATCCTGCCGGGCTGGACGGGCATCAACCCCAGCGAGGAGCTGTCCTCGCGCCTCGGCGTACCGGTGTACGTGGACAACGACGCCAACCTCGGCGCGCTCGGCGAGCTGGTGTGGGGGAGCGGCCGGGGGGTCAGGGACCTCGCGTACATCAAGGTCGCCAGCGGTGTCGGGGCCGGTCTGGTCATCGACGGCCACATCTACCGGGGCCCCGGCGGCACGGCCGGCGAGATCGGCCACATCACCCTCGACGAATCGGGCCCGGTCTGCCGCTGCGGCAACCGCGGCTGCCTGGAGACCTTCACGGCCGCGCGCTACGTCCTGCCCCTGCTCCAGCCCAGCCACGGCCCCGATCTCACCATGGAGCGGGTGGTCCAGCTGGCCCGCGAGGGCGATCCCGGGTGCCGGCGGGTGATCGGTGACGTCGGGCGCCACATCGGCAGCGGGGTCGCCAACCTCTGCAATCTGCTGAACCCGAGCCGCGTGGTGCTGGGCGGCTCGCTGGCGGAGGCCGGGGAGCTGGTCCTGGGGCCCATCAGGGACTCGGTGTCGCGTTACGCCATCCCCAGTGCGGCCCGGCAGCTGTCCGTGCTTCCTGGGGCCCTGGGGGGGCGCGCGGAGGTGCTGGGCGCGCTGGCCCTCGTGCTCAGCGAGATGGGGGATTCAACCCTTTTGGAGAGCACCCTCCCCGCGGCCACTCCTGCCTTCACTTAGATAACGAATGGCACCGTTGTCATCTCGTTAAGAATTTACTCCTTGACGTCAAGCCTGGGGCCGAGTTGACTCCAATCCACCTCGGCCGCGACGTTGCGGCCTCGTCAGGGAGGCAAACCCCCAATGAACGCAGTGACGCGACGCATCGTCATAGGCACGGCCGCCGTCTCGATGGCCCTCTCCCTCGCCGCTTGCGGCAAGGCCGGCGACGACAAGAAGGACTCGGCGGACTCGGGCAGCAAGACCAAGATCGGTCTGCTGCTCCCGGAGAACAAGACCGCCCGCTACGAGACGCTGGACAAGCCGCTGTTCATCGACGCGGTCAAGAAGGACTGCGCCGACTGCGAGGTCGTCTACAACAACGCGGGCGGTGACGTCGGCCAGCAGAAGCAGCAGTTCGAGCAGCAGATCGCCGACGGCATCAAGGTCATCGCGATCTCCTCGGTCGACGCCGAGAAGTCCGCCGCGTGGGTCGCCGGCGCCCACAAGAAGGGCGTCAAGGTCGTCGCGTACGACCGCGCCATCGCCGGTGCCGACGCCTACGTCAGCCACGACAACGAGAAGATCGGCCGGCTCCAGGGCCAGGCCGTTCTCGACGCCCTCGGCGCCAAGGCCGCCAAGGCCAACCTCGTCATGATCAACGGCGACGAGAAGGACCCGAACGCCGGTCTGTTCAAGAAGGGCGCCCACGCGTCCCTCGACGGCAAGATCAAGATCGCCTACGAGGCGTCCGGCGAGTGGGACCCGAAGATCGCCGGCGAGAAGATGACCGCCGCCATCTCCTCGGTCGGCAAGGGCAAGATCGACGCCGTCTACTCCGCCAACGACGGCATGGCGGGCGGCATCATCACCTCCCTGACCAACGCCGGCATCAAGGACATCCCGGTGGGCGGCCAGGACGCCGAGCTCCCCGGCATCCAGCGGATCATCGCCGGTACGCAGACCTTCACGATCTACAAGTCGCCGAAGCAGCTGGCCCCCGAGGCCGCCAAGTTCGCCGTCAACCTGCTCCAGGGCAAGGACATCGGCGCCCAGGGCGAGACGGACGGCGTTCCGTCCACGCTGCTCGAGCCGACCGTGGTGAACAAGGACAACATCCAGTCCACCGTGATCAAGGACGGCATCTACAAGGTCGCCGACGTCTGCGTCAAGGACATCGCCGCCAAGTGCACCGCGCTGGGCATCAAGTAGTCCCTCCTCGCGCCAGGGCCGGCCGCCCCCCCCCCGCGCGGGTCCGGTCCGCCCCGCACGGCGGATTCCGCCCGCTCCCCTGACTGTCCGGCCCCGGCCGGCTCACACCCCGCTTCCGGCCGGGTGCCGGACACTCACCCCCAGTGCTTCCCGTATGTCGACGCTGCCCTCGCGGTGCGGCGTCTCCGCCGGTCAGGCGGCACATCCCCGCCGGTCAGGCGGCGAAGGAGATGGTTCACGTGTCAAAGACGCCCGTGCTGGCGTTGCGTGGAGTCTTCAAGCGATTCGGAGCGGTCCAGGTCCTCTCCGGTGTCGATCTCGAAGTCCACGCGGGAGAAGTGGTCGCCCTCGTCGGCGACAACGGTGCCGGAAAGTCCACGCTGGTCAAGACGATCGCCGGCGTGCACCCCATCGATGAGGGCGTCATCGAGTGGGAGGGCGCGAAGGTGGACATCAGCCGTCCGCACGACGCCCAGAACCTCGGCGTCGCCACCGTCTACCAGGACCTCGCGCTCTGCGACAACCTGGACGTCGTCGCCAACCTGTTCCTCGGGCGCGAGATCAAGAAGGGCGGCGTCCTCGACGAGGTCGCCATGGAGAAGCGGGCCCAGGACCTGCTGTCCACCCTGTCCATCCGCATCCCCAGCGTCCGCATCCCGGTCGCCGCGCTCTCCGGTGGCCAGCGCCAGGTCGTGGCCATCGCCCGCGCCCTGGTCGGCAACCCCAAGATCGTGATCCTGGACGAGCCCACCGCGGCCCTCGGCGTCGAGCAGACCGCCCAGGTCCTCGACCTGGTGGAGCGGCTGCGCGAGCAGAACCTCGGCGTCATCCTCATCAGCCACAACATGGCCGATGTGAAGGCCGTGGCCGACCAGGTCGCCGTGCTGCGACTCGGCCACAACAACGGCGTCTTCCCCGTGGCGACGACCAGCCACGAGGAAATCATCGCCGCGATCACGGGCGCCACGGACAACGCCGTGACCCGCCGCAAGTCCCGCAGCGCGGAGGCATCCAAGTGAGCAACACCAACGAGACTTCGGCCAAGGTCCCGGCCCAGGCGGAGACCACCGAGGCTCCCGCGCCGGCCGCCGACGCGGTCCGGGTCGTCGACCCCCGGCTGCTCGTCCGCGAGCAGGGCTTCAAGGGTTACTGGACCGAGTTCAAGCGCAAGGTGCGCTCGGGCGAGATCGGCTCGCTGCCCGTCGTGGTGGGCCTGATCATCATCGGCATCGTCTTCCAGGCCGAGACCGGCAACTTCCTCACCTCGTACAACCTCGACCAGATCACGCTGTACGCGGCGGGCCCCGGCATCATGGCCGTCGGCATCGTCTTCGTCCTGCTGCTCGGCGAGATCGACCTCGCGGTCGGCTCCGTCGCCGGTCTCGCGGGCGCGGTGTGGGCCGTCCTCGGCACGGACATGCCCGACGGCCTCGCCATCCTGCTCGGCATCCTCTCCGGCACGGTCATCGGCGCCTTCCACGGCATCGTCTTCGCCAAGATCGGCGTGCCCGCGTTCGTCGTGACGCTGGCGGGCTTCCTGGGCTGGGCCGGCATGCAGA
Source organism: Streptomyces sp. SAS_281 (assembly GCF_052542855.1). Classification (NCBI taxonomy): domain Bacteria; kingdom Bacillati; phylum Actinomycetota; class Actinomycetes; order Kitasatosporales; family Streptomycetaceae; genus Streptomyces; species Streptomyces sp. SAS_281. The sequence goes on along the minus strand of NZ_JBMNDO010000219.1, from coordinate 827 downwards.
CCTGGGTGATGGGCGAGAAGTCCACCATCACCACCCCGCTCGGCAGCTTCGTCCGCGACCTGACCAGCTACTACTTCGAGGACATCGCCGCCGCCTACGGTCTCGCCGTGGTCGTGATCGCCGCCTTCTACCTCACGCAGCTGCGTGACGCGAGGCGCCGCAAGGCCGCGGAGCTGCCGCACCGCCCGCAGAGCGAGATCATCCTGCGCACCGTGCTGCTCGCCGTGCTGGCCCTCCTCGCCGCGTACGCCTTCAACCAGGAGCAGGGCCTCCCGCTCTCCCTGGTGATCTTCCTCGCCATCCTGGTCATCACCGACTTCGTGCTGCGCCGCACCACGTACGGCCGCCAGGTCTTCGCGGTCGGCGGTGGCGTCGAGGCCGCGCGCCGCGCCGGTATCAACGTGTCGTGGATCCGCATCTCGGTGTTCATGATCTCCGGCACGCTCGGTGCGGTCGGCGGTCTCTTCCTGGCCTCCGCGACCGGCGGCGCCGACCGCTCGCTCGGTGGCGGCAACCAGCTCATGATGTGCATCGCCGCCGCCGTCATCGGCGGTACGTCCCTGTTCGGCGGACGCGGCAAGGTCTGGTCCGCGCTCCTGGGCATCCTGGTCATCCAGTCGATCGTCCAGGGCCTCAACCAGATGAACCTGTCGTCCAACGCGATCCAGTACATGATCACCGGCGCGGTGCTCCTCATCGCCGTGATCATCGACTCGGTCTCCCGCAAGACCCAGAAGACGGCGGGCCGCGGCTAGCCGCGACACGCGACACCGCAGGCCACGCGCCGTACGCACCACCCGCCGGAGCCCGGCGCCCCCACGGAGAGA
>NZ_JBMNDO010000218.1:0-4986 GCF_052542855.1 Streptomyces sp. SAS_281 | reverse complement strand
GGTCCGCCCTCCATGTGGAGGGCGGACCCCCGGCCGCCGTCGGTGGTTCAGCCGAGGGCCGCGGTCCGTCGGATCGAGTCCGCCGCCTCGCGCAGGGTCCCGGTGAGCAGCGCGACCACGTCGGGCTTGGGCAGCGCCGCGCGCTCGCACTCGTCCAGCAGCTCGAACGCGAGCATCGAGTGGCCGCCCAGGTCGGTGAAGTTGTCCAGCACGCTGACCGGCGAGCGGTCCAGCAGCCGGCCGTAGAGCTCGACCAGGGCTGCCTCCAGCTCGTCGGCGGGCGGTTCGACGACGCGCCCGGGCCGGTGACCGGCGCCGTCCGGGAGGTGCTTGAGCAGGGCAGCGGTGTCCAGCTTGCCGTTGACCGTGGCCGGAATGGCGGGGACCTGGGCGATCCGTTCCGGCCGCATGTGCGCGGGCAGGTGGGCCGCCGAGTGTGCGAGGATCGCCGCGGCGTCCAGGCCGCCAGAGCTCTGGGCGGCCGGCACCACGAAGGCGACCAGCCGGTCCGGCTCGCTGCCCGGCACGACAGCGCAGTCCTCAACCGCGGGGTGCTCGGCGAGCACGGCCTCGATCTCCCCGAGTTCGATCCGCAGGCCGCGGATCTTCACCTGCCGGTCGATCCGCCCCAGGTGTTCCAGCACCCCGTCGTCGTCGTACCGGCACAGGTCGCCGGTGCGGTACATCCGAGCCCCCGGCGGCCCGTAGGGATCGGCCACGAAGCGTTCCGCGGTGCGGCCGGGGGAGCGCCAGTAGCACTGGGCCAGTCCGGTCCGGCCGGCCACGTACGCCTCGCCCGGCATGCCGATCGGGACCGGCCGCAGCCGCTCGTCCAGCACCAGCATCCGGAAGTGGCTCTCGGGGCGGCCGAGCGGCACCCGGGTGCCCGGGGCCGGGAGCACTGGCATGTCGACCACGGTGCCGGCCTCGGTCGGACCGCAGACGTTCACCAGGGTGGCGCCGGGCAGGGTGTCGTAGAAGCGGTCGCGGACGCGGGGGGTGAGCGGCTCACCGCCGCACAGTGCCCACCGCAGTGCGGTTGCCCGGGCCGGGTCCACGTGTTCGAGGAAGGGCGTCATCACAGTGGGTACCAGGAAGAGTGTGCTGACACGGTGGTTCTCGACCAGCCGCGCCAGGTGTCTGGCGTCACCGTGGCTGTCGGGGGCGCAGACCACCAGTCGGGCGCCCTGCCACAGCGGCCAGAAGATCTCCCAGATCGACACGTCGAAGCCCGGTGAGGTCTTGAACAGCGCGGTATCGCCCGGGCGGTAGGGGTACTGGCTCTGCATCCAGTCCAGGTGGGCCAGCGCTCCGTCGGTCGGATACGCGACACCCTTGGGCCGGCCGGTCGAGCCGGAGGTGTAGAAGAGGTTGAACAGATCGTCGGGGGCGGCGCCGGAGGGGAAGTCGGTTCCGTCGCGCCCGGCCCAGTCCGCCCGGTCGGCGATCACGTCGACCACCCGCCACGGACCGGCCGGGACGCGGCCGCGGCAGGCCGGGTCGGTCAGGATGTGGGTGGGGGAGGACTCCTCGATCATGTGGACGAGCCGGGCGTCGGGCAGCTGGGTGTCCAGCGGGACGTATGCACAGCCGGCCTTGACCGCCGCGTACACCGCCACCACCAGCGGGATGCCCCGCTGCAGGCAGACCCCGACCCTGGCACCTGGTACGGCTCCGTCCGCGCGGAGGTGACGGGCCAGCCGGTTTGCCCGCTCGTTGAGCTCGTGGTACGTCAGGGTGGTGCCGGCCTCGTCGACCAGCGCCACCGCGTCGGGGGTGCGGGCGACCTGCAGCTCGAACGGCTCGGTCATGCTGCCGAACCGCGGCGTGTGGTCGCGGTAGGCGTTGAGACCGGTGAGGATTCGGGTGCGCTCGGCGTCGTCCACGAGCGGGTGCTCGGCGACCGGCCGGTCCGGGTACCGGACCAGCAGGTCCAAGAGGTGCAGGTAGGTGCGGATCCAGCACCGGACGGTTGGACCGTCGGCCGTGGGAGCGGTGCCCTCGGCGTACAGCCGCCGGCCGTCCTCGGAGAACACGAAGGAGACGTGGAACGGGCCCCCGGCCCCGTCCTCGGGGGCCTCGGCGCCCGCCTCCGACCGCAGCAGGTCGCGGAAGGCGGCGTCCGGGTCGACCGGGACGGTGCCGCGGGCGGACGAATCCCGCATCACCTGGGCCCGCAGCGGCGAGCCCGGGCGCGACAGCAGGGTGACCAGTACGGACGCGGCCCGGACGAGAGTGGTGAAGCCGTCGCTTCCCGCTTGCTCCGCCAGAGCCCGCAGGCCGTTGGTGGTACCGGCCGGGACGGTGACGGGACCAATGCACTCCTCGGAGGCGGCGGTGGGGGCGGCGGCGGGTCGCTGATGGATCACTGGTGCTCCTACGGCAGAGGCTGTCGCGACTGAAGTAAACGAAGAAGGGAGGCAAGGGAACAAGTGGCGGGGCTGTCCCCGGTTCTGTGGACCGCGGCAGGACCGTCGCCCGATCACGTGACTCCACGGCTCGGCCGCCCCGGCCTACGGTCGGTCACCGGCCGGGCCTCCTCCGAACGGGTGCATGCAGGCGTCCGCTCGGTGGCCCGCGCTGCCGTGGGCCGTGCGCCTCGCCGCAACCCGATGCCCTGGGCAGCGGCGCCCGGCCCACCACGGCGGCCCCACCTGGAACCCGCCTCCGAGCCCGTCGCCAGGCCGGTCCGTACCGCCGGGTTCGCGGGGCGTACCGCGAAGGAGTTTCGGATGTCCCCGTCCACAGTCGGCATGCTGGTTATGGCACTGGTGGTGATCGTCGCCGCGGCCCGCCTGCTCGGAGCCCTGGCCCGGAGACTGGGTCAGCCCGCCGTGATCGGAGAGATCGCGGGCGGCCTGCTGCTCGGGCCGGTCTTCCTGCACGGGTCCGACTCGGGCCCGCTGCTGTTCACGCCCGGGACCAGGCCCGCTCTGAAACTCGTCGCCGATGTCGGCGTCTGCCTGTTCATGTTCCTGGTCGGTCTCGGGCTGGAGCGCGGTCTGCTGACCGGAAAGAGCCGGCTGGCCGCCACTGTCTCCTTCGGCTCGACCGTGGTGCCGTTCGGCCTGGGCGTGCTGCTGGCGCTCCACCTGTGGGAGAGCCACCCGACCGGGAGCCGCACCGCCTTCGTCCTCTTCCTCGGTACCGCCATGTCCGTGACCGCCTTCCCGGTACTCGCCCGCATCCTCACCGACATGAACCTGATCAGGACGCCGATCGGCGGGGTCGCGCTGGCCATCGCCGCCATGGACGATGTGACGGCCTGGTCACTGCTGGCCGTTGCGACGGCTGTGGCCGGAAGTGCCGTCGGTGACTTCTGGACAGTGGCGCTCGCGGTGCCCTACGTGCTGGTCATGCTGGGTGTCGTCCGGCCGGCGCTGGCCGGGCTGACGGCCCGCAGAGCCGGGCGGCCGGGCAGCCGGGCGGCCGGGGCGGCCGTGCTGGTGGCGGTCGCGGGCGGGCTCTGGCTGTCGGCCATGGCGACCGACCGGATCGGGCTGCACCTGATCTTCGGCGCCTTCCTGTTCGGCGCGGTGCTTCCCGGGGAAGGGGCCGTCGGGCTGCGTCGCGTCGTGCTGCCCCTGGCCGAGCGGGCCTGCTCGATCGTGCTGCTGCCGGTCTTCTTCGTGATCGCCGGACTCGACGTGGACCTGTCCTCCATGGATCTGACGGCCGTCGGTGAGCTGGGCCTGATCCTGCTGGTGGCGGTGGGGGGAAAGTTCGGCGGTGGCTTCGCCGGAGCCCGGCTGTCCGGCCTGCGGCGCCGGCACGCCGTGGTGCTCGGCACCTTGATCAACACCCGTGGGCTGACCGAGCTGATCGTGCTCTCGGTGGGCCTCCAGGCCGGTGTGCTGGACCAGCGCCTGTACTCGTACATGGTGGTGATGGCGCTGGTGACCACCGCCATGGCCGGGGTGGTACTGCGCTTCGTTTACCCGGCCGACCGGGTGCGCCGGGACATCGAGGCCCTGGGACGGACAGCCGCCCCGGACGCTGAATCCGCCCTTCCGCACCGTTCCACGCTGCCCGAGAAGCAGCCCTGAGACCTTTCTGGAGACCTTGGATGAACGTCCGGACATCCGCGGCCACCCCGTGGTTGCTGCGCCTGCCGACCTCCCCCCGAAGCCGGCGGGTCTTCTTGATCCCGCACGCGGGATGCGGGGCCAACATCTTCGACCCCTGGCCGGAGCAGTCCGGCGGGGTCGACCTGTTGCCCGTCGAGCTGCCCGGGCGCCTCACCCGCTGGGGTGACCCGATGCCGGACACGTTCCAGGAGCTCGCCGCGCAGCTGGTGGCCGGCCTGCGCCCGTACCTGGACGCGCCTTACGCGCTCTTCGGCCACTGCTGGTCCGGACTGGCCGTATACGAGACCGCCGTCCAGCTGCAGCGGGCCGGACTGCCGCTGCCGGAGCGGGTGTTCGTCTCCGGGCAGGTGGCCCCGCAGGACGGACCGGTCGGGCGGATGCTCGACATGGACGACGCGGCGCTGGCGGCCGAGCTGGCCGAGACCATCCGGGCGGCGGGCAAGGTGCCGCACCCGGAGCTGATCGCCCTCTACACCCGAGTGCTGCGCACCGACGTCGAGGTGTGCCGCCGGTACGTCGTGCCGGAGCCCGTCCGGCTGGACTGCCCGGTCACCGCCATCGGCTGGGGCGACGACGTGGAAGTTCCGCCGGAGCACACAGTCGGGTGGGAGCACTGCGCCAGGACTGTCTTCGAGGTGCTGCCCGGCGGGCACGAGCGCTTCGTGGAGGCGCCGCCGGAACTGCTTCGCCTGCTGACCGGAGCATGGGCGGCAGGCACCTGACGCGGAGAACGGCGAGGGGGCGTCGGGGTGCCGGACCGGTTTCACCGCGTCGGCCGGGGGCGTCAGAGCCGCTGATGTTCCACTGGACGCTGGCCCGGGGCACCCGCTCCACCCTGCACCCCGTCCGCCCCGCCGACCGCTGGGTCTCCGTGCGCACCCAGCGGGGCAACGCGGAC
>NZ_JBMNDO010000217.1:0-4992 GCF_052542855.1 Streptomyces sp. SAS_281 | reverse complement strand
GAGGTCGTCGGACGCCGCGCGGCGCCCGGCGTCGTCGGTGCGGCCGACCGCGGCGGCCGGGGCCGGAACACCGACGGCGACCACCCGCAGGTCCGCCGGGAGGTTCAGGGCGGGCAGCAGTGCGGACTGGGTGAGGACGAGCCGGGCCTCGGCGTCGGTCAGCACGGCGTCGCGGCGCAGCGGCGGCTGTGTGGTGTCCACCGGCAGGTAGGCGCCGTCGGCGAGCAGCACGCCCAGGACGGCGACGACCTGCTCCCAGCCCTTCTCCATGACGATGCCCACCCGCTCGCCCGGCTGTATGCCGGCCGCGAGGAGGACGTCGGCCACGATGCGTGCCTCCGCGAGGAGTTCGGCGTAGCTGAGGCTGCGCCCGGACGTGACCACCGCGGTCCGGTCGGGGGTGCGCTCTGCCTGCTCGACGAATGCGGTGTGCAGGAGCTGGTGGCGGCGCGGGGCGGCGGTGTCGTTGACGTCGGCCACCTGCCGGGCCTGCCGGGCGGGGAGTGACAGCGGGTCGGCGTCCTGCCAGACGGCGGGGCTGTCGACCAGCCGCGTCACAAGGTGCGAGAAGGCGGCGAACATGTCGTCGGCCATGCCGTCGGGGAGGACTCCCTCGCGGACGTCCCAGTGCGCGAGGAGACCCCCGCCGTCCTCCATGACCTGGCAGTCGATCCAGACCTGCGGGGTCTGCGTGATGCCGTGGACGAGTTCACCGCCGGGCATCAGCGAGGACACGGTCTCCGCCCCCGCTGATCCGCCGCCGACGGTGCTGGTGAAGGTCACCGGCAGCAGGGCCTCGGCGCGCCCGCGGCGGCGGGCCAGTTCCCGCAGCACCTCGACGCCCGAGCAGAGCCGGTGGTCCATGTCCTCCCACAGCCGGGCCTGGACGGTCCGCATGCGGTCGACGAGGGCCGTGCCCTCGGTGAGGTCCACGCCGAGCAGGCTGGTGGAGCTGAAGTCGCCGATGACGTGGTCGGTGTCGGGGTGCAGAGGGATCCGGTTCTGCACGGTGAGGCTCAGCGTGAAGCGAGGACGGCGGCTCCAGCGGCCGATGGTCTCCGCGAAGGCATGCAACAGGACGCCGGACGCGGTCACACCCGCCTCGGTCGCGCGCCGGGTCAGCGTCTGCCACTGCACGGGGCTCAGCCGCAGCCCGCGCCGGGTGAAGCGGGGCGGGGCGCCGAGGGAGTCGGAGCGCAGGGGCAGTTCGGGGGCCTCCGGCAGCTCGTCGACGCGGGACCACCAGTAGTCGCGGTCCCGCCGGTAGCGGTCGCCCTCCCGGAGCCGGCTCGCGGCCAGGACATAGTCGCGGAAGGTGGTGTCGAGTGGCTTCGCGGCACCTTCCGTGCCCGTACATCGGGCCGCGAGCTCCGCGAGCAGCAGCCGGATGCTGCTGTAGTCACAGATCAGCAGGTCGATGGCCACGTGCAGGAGCAGGGCCTCGTCGGTCTCGGTGGCACGGACGTCGAAGAGCGGCCATTGGTCGGTCTGCCGCACCTGGTGCGACATCTCGCCGCGGGTGGCCTCCAGCGCGCCCTGAAGCACCTCGTCGGGGACGCCCCGCAGGTCCTCGTGGCGTACTTCGTAGTGGGGTACGTCCGCGAGCACGCGCTGGTACCCCTCGGCCGACACCACGGCTCGCAGCATGGGATGGCGGAGGATCAGCGCGTTCCAGGCATCCTCGACCCGCGCGGCACCCCAGTTCGGTACGGCGATCTCCAGGTAGCCGTGGCAGGCCACACCGCCGTAGTCGAACGCCTCGCTCCGCCCGAGCAGATAGGCCGCCTGCACGTCGGTGAGCGGGAATGGTTCATGGGCCGACGCCGGGTCGGCGACGACCGCGCCTCCGTACTCCTCGGCTCGCAGCAGAGCGAGGACCGCGTCACGTTGGGTCTTGAGCGTCTCCAGGCGCTCCGGCGTCATCACCCCTTGCGGCGCGCGGTACCGGAGCCTTCCCCCCTCCTCGTGCAGCACCACTCCGGCCGTCTTCAATGCGGCCACGAACTCCCCGACATTCATGAGGTTGCCCTTCCCTGCCTTGTGCGCGCACCCCGAAAGCGCCATGTAAGGGACGACACGATGGCGCACCGGCCCTGGCGAACTTCTGGATGGGCGCACGGGACACCGCTCAGCCCAGTCGTAAGTGGTGCAGCATCATCAGGGCGGCCGCCATGCCCGCCGCCGGAACCTCGCCGCCGGCTATCAGGTCCGGGACCAGCTTCAGGGGGACCCACTCGCGGCGAGAGGATTCGAAGGCGTCGCACGGCTCCCCCGTCCAGTGCGCCTCCTCGCCCCAGTAGAAGTGGTGCCGGGCGTCGGTGAGGCCGTTGGAGGGTTCCGCGGTCAGGAGGGGGTGGAGCGGGCCCGGGCGCCAGCCGGTCTCCTCCTCCATTTCGCGGGCGGCCGCCTCCGGCAGGGACTCGCCGTCCTCCACCACGCCCGCCGCCAGCTCCCAGCCCCAGCTGTCGGTGATGAAGCGGTGCCGCCACAGGAGCAGCACCTCGTTCGCCGCGTTGACGACGGTGGCCGCGGCCACCGGGCGCAGCCGGATGACGAAGTGGTCGAGCCGGGCGCCGTCGGGGAGCTCGACATCGGCCAGGTTGACCCGGAACCAACGGTTTTCGTATACGGGTTGTTCATTCAGGTTCGTCCACTGCACGGTTCTGCCACCTTTCGATCGCTGGTGGCGGTATCGCAGCAGATATCGGCTCAGAGCGGTACGCGCAGCGCTCTGTCCACCCGCTCGGCGGCCCGTTCCGCGTCGGCGCTCCCGCTGGCGGCCAACTCCGCCCGGACCGCCCGCAGCCGGTCGCGCAGCCGCTGCGACTCCATGCCCCGGGCCCGGTCCGCCATCTCGACCGCCGTGGCCGCCGCCCGGTCCGCCTCGCCGCGGCGCAGCTCGACCGTGGTGAGCATGGCGAGGCGGTGGACCCGGCCCCGGTCGTGCGCGGGGGTGCGGACCGCCGCCACCGCGTGCTCCCGGGCCGCCGGCAGGTCCCCGAGGCTCAGCAGCGCCTCCGCCACCTGTACGTCGACCAGGCCCGGCTGCACGTAGCCCGTCTCGTCCGGCTCCCGGCCCGGCCTGATGCGGGCGGCCTCGGACTCGGCGCGGCCGATGCACTCCAGCGCGCTGCCCCGGTCCCCCAGCCGGGCGTACGCCTTGGCCTGCATCGCGTGGAGGTCGGCGGCGAGCGCGGGGGTGATCTCGCGGCCCGCCGCGCGAAGGGCCGCCTCCGCGAAGGCGACGGACTGGCGGAACTCGGCGAGGAACAGCGACTGGTTGACCAGCAGCGCGATCACATAGCCGCCGAGCGCCCGGTCCCCGCTCGCCTTGGCCAGCCGCAGCGCCTGGTGGAAGTAGCGCTGGGCGAGGCCGTGCGCGTCCGAGTCGTAGGCGCAGATGCCCGCGACGGCCACCAGCGCGCCTGCGGCGCGGTGCAGCTGACGGCCCGTCGCGTCGTTGTAGCCGCCGCGCAGCAGCGGCGCGGCCCCGGCGTTGAGGAAGCCGACGACGCGTGCCCGCGTCGCGATCCCGCCCGCCCTGCGGTACATCAGTTCGTAGTGGTCACGGGCGGCCCGCAGGGTTGCCAGGTCGGCCGCGCCGACCCTGGACGGCCCGGCCCGTGCCACATCGGCGTCCTCCGGCGGGTTCTCCCACTCCCAGACGGGCATCACGGCACCGGTCCCGGTGACCGCCGGGGCGGCGACGACGTGCGGGCGCTGCTGGGCGTCGCAGCGCCACACCCCGGTGGCCCGTTCCACGAAGCCGGTGAGCGAGGAGCCCTCGGCGGGCCCCCGGCCTCCGCCGGAAACGTCCATGCCGATGTCGTCCAGTGACACGGCCCTGCGCAGGCGGTTTCCCAGCACCTCGCAGATGAGGTCGGGCACCTGGCCGCGCGGGCGCTGGCCCTTCAGCCAGCGGGCGACGGCGGTGTGTTCGTACCGCAGTCCGAGACCGCGCGCACGGCCGGCCCGGTTCACATGGGCGGCCAGCCCCGCCCGGGAGACACCGGCCTCCTCGATCAGGGCCTCCAGCGCGGTGTTGGGCTCCCTCGGCCCCATGTCCCCCTCCGGTGGTTCGGCACGCCAGGACGTGTCGCCCCAGTGGAGCACGATTCACACGGGGTGTGAACGGAATGCCCGAACCGTCCCTCCGCGCACGCTGCCGGAGCGGCCGGTGGCTCGCTTGAATGAGTGCCCTCGCAGGGCGCGGACGGGCCGTCTGCTCCCCCTCGTACAGCAGGACGGCCCCCTCCGCGCGGTCCACCCCGCCGGCCTGCCCGACACTCCGCGGCGGGGGCGGACGGCGAGCACACAGGAGGGGCGTGTCCGGTGGCCGGACGCCCCTCCTTCCCGTGCTTCCGCGCGGTGACTAGGCCCCGCGCAGCACCGCGCCCGTCCGCTCGGCGGCCAGGGCCACCGCCGCGTCACGGGCGGCGCTCGCCTCGTCGACCGTCAGGGTGCGGTCGGCGGCACGGAAGCGCAGCGCGTACGCGAGGGACTTGCTGCCCTCGCCGATCTGCTCGCCCGTGAAGACGTCGAACAGGCGCAGCGACTCCAGGAGTTCGCCCGCGCCCTCGCGGAGCGCGCGCTCCACGTCGGCGGCGGGCACGTCCTGGCCGACGACCAGCGCGACGTCCTGGGTCGCCACCGGGAAGGTGGAGATCCGCGGGGCCCGCAGGACGCCGTCGACGGCCTGCTCCAGGATGTCGAGGTCGACCTCCATGGCGCAGGTGCGCTCGGGCAGGTGGAGTTCCTTGATGGCGCGCGGGTGCAGCTCGCCCGCGTGTCCGAACAGGGTCTCCTCGCCGGCCACGGTCACGTACAGCGCGGCGCAGCGGCCCGGGTGCCAGGGGGCGTGCCGGTCGGCGCGGACGGTGACCTCGACCCCGGCCTCGCGGGCGATGGCACGCGCGGCCTCGACGGAGTCCGCCCAGTCGGCCGGGCGGCCCTTGCCCCACCAGCCGGCCTGCTCGCGGGGGCCCGCGAGGA
>NZ_JBMNDO010000216.1:2593-5075 GCF_052542855.1 Streptomyces sp. SAS_281 | reverse complement strand
CGCTTCGACCGGGAATCGGACACGAAAGAGTCTGATAGAGTCGGAAACGCAAGACCGAAGGGAAGCGCCCGGAGGAAAGCCCGCGAGGGTGAGTACAAAGGAAGCGTCCGTTCCTTGAGAACTCAACAGCGTGCCAAAAGTCAACGCCAGATATGTTGATACCCCGGCCTGCTTCGGCAGGTTGGTGGTTCCTTTGAAAGTCCTGCACGGTCCTTCGGGTCCGGGTAGGCAAAACACAGCGAGGACGCAGTGGACAACGGGTCATATTCCGACCTTGTTGTTCCGCTCTCGTGATGTGTCTCCCGATTACGGGAAAACATTCACGGAGAGTTTGATCCTGGCTCAGGACGAACGCTGGCGGCGTGCTTAACACATGCAAGTCGAACGATGAAGCCCTTCGGGGTGGATTAGTGGCGAACGGGTGAGTAACACGTGGGCAATCTGCCCTTCACTCTGGGACAAGCCCTGGAAACGGGGTCTAATACCGGATAACACTCTCTTCCTCCTGGGAGAGGGTTGAAAGCTCCGGCGGTGAAGGATGAGCCCGCGGCCTATCAGCTAGTTGGTGGGGTAATGGCCTACCAAGGCGACGACGGGTAGCCGGCCTGAGAGGGCGACCGGCCACACTGGGACTGAGACACGGCCCAGACTCCTACGGGAGGCAGCAGTGGGGAATATTGCACAATGGGCGAAAGCCTGATGCAGCGACGCCGCGTGAGGGATGACGGCCTTCGGGTTGTAAACCTCTTTCAGCAGGGAAGAAGCGAAAGTGACGGTACCTGCAGAAGAAGCGCCGGCTAACTACGTGCCAGCAGCCGCGGTAATACGTAGGGCGCAAGCGTTGTCCGGAATTATTGGGCGTAAAGAGCTCGTAGGCGGCTTGTCACGTCGGTTGTGAAAGCCCGGGGCTTAACCCCGGGTCTGCAGTCGATACGGGCAGGCTAGAGTGTGGTAGGGGAGATCGGAATTCCTGGTGTAGCGGTGAAATGCGCAGATATCAGGAGGAACACCGGTGGCGAAGGCGGATCTCTGGGCCATTACTGACGCTGAGGAGCGAAAGCGTGGGGAGCGAACAGGATTAGATACCCTGGTAGTCCACGCCGTAAACGTTGGGAACTAGGTGTTGGCGACATTCCACGTCGTCGGTGCCGCAGCTAACGCATTAAGTTCCCCGCCTGGGGAGTACGGCCGCAAGGCTAAAACTCAAAGGAATTGACGGGGGCCCGCACAAGCAGCGGAGCATGTGGCTTAATTCGACGCAACGCGAAGAACCTTACCAAGGCTTGACATACACCGGAAAGCATCAGAGATGGTGCCCCCCTTGTGGTCGGTGTACAGGTGGTGCATGGCTGTCGTCAGCTCGTGTCGTGAGATGTTGGGTTAAGTCCCGCAACGAGCGCAACCCTTGTTCTGTGTTGCCAGCATGCCCTTCGGGGTGATGGGGACTCACAGGAGACTGCCGGGGTCAACTCGGAGGAAGGTGGGGACGACGTCAAGTCATCATGCCCCTTATGTCTTGGGCTGCACACGTGCTACAATGGCCGGTACAATGAGCTGCGATGCCGCGAGGCGGAGCGAATCTCAAAAAGCCGGTCTCAGTTCGGATTGGGGTCTGCAACTCGACCCCATGAAGTCGGAGTTGCTAGTAATCGCAGATCAGCATTGCTGCGGTGAATACGTTCCCGGGCCTTGTACACACCGCCCGTCACGTCACGAAAGTCGGTAACACCCGAAGCCGGTGGCCCAACCCCTTGTGGGAGGGAGCTGTCGAAGGTGGGACTGGCGATTGGGACGAAGTCGTAACAAGGTAGCCGTACCGGAAGGTGCGGCTGGATCACCTCCTTTCTAAGGAGCATCTAGACCCTGTCAAAGGGGTCCAGAGCCACTACGTCGGCAAATGTTCGACGGTGGTCAGCTCATGGGTGGAACGTTGACTACTCGGCACGGCAAGTTGTTTGTCACTAGTACTGCTTCGGCGTGGAACGTGTAGGAACAATTGGTCGGGTCGGGCACGCTGTTGGGTATCTGAAGGTACGGCCGTCATGGTCGTCCTTCGGTTGCCGGCCCCAGTGCAGCACCACGTAGTGGTGTGTGATGGGTGGCTGGTCGTTGTTTGAGAACTGCACAGTGGACGCGAGCATCTGTGGCCAAGTTTTTAAGGGCGCACGGTGGATGCCTTGGCACCAGGAACCGATGAAGGACGTGGGAGGCCACGATAGGCCCCGGGGAGCTGTCAACCAAGCTTTGATCCGGGGGTGTCCGAATGGGGAAACCCGGCAGTCGTCATGGGCTGTCACCCGCTGCTGAACACATAGGCAGTGTGGAGGGAACGAGGGGAAGTGAAACATCTCAGTACCCTCAGGAAGAGAAAACAACCGTGATTCCGGGAGTAGTGGCGAGCGAAACTGGATGAGGCCAAACCGTATGCGTGTGATACCCGGCAGGGGTTGCGCATGCGGGGTTGTGGGATCTCTCTTTCACG
>NZ_JBMNDO010000216.1:0-2499 GCF_052542855.1 Streptomyces sp. SAS_281 | reverse complement strand
CAGTCGTGACTGCGTGCCTTTTGAAGAATGAGCCTGCGAGTTAGCGGTGTGTAGCGAGGTTAACCCGTGTGGGGAAGCCGTAGCGAAAGCGAGTCCGAATAGGGCGATTGAGTTGCACGCTCTAGACCCGAAGCGGAGTGATCTAGCCATGGGCAGGTTGAAGCGGAGGTAAGACTTCGTGGAGGACCGAACCCACCAGGGTTGAAAACCTGGGGGATGACCTGTGGTTAGGGGTGAAAGGCCAATCAAACTCCGTGATAGCTGGTTCTCCCCGAAATGCATTTAGGTGCAGCGTCGTGTGTTTCTTGCCGGAGGTAGAGCACTGGATAGGCGATGGGCCCTACCGGGTTACTGACCTTAGCCAAACTCCGAATGCCGGTAAGTGAGAGCGCGGCAGTGAGACTGTGGGGGATAAGCTCCATGGTCGAGAGGGAAACAGCCCAGAGCATCGACTAAGGCCCCTAAGCGTACGCTAAGTGGGAAAGGATGTGGAGTCGCAGAGACAACCAGGAGGTTGGCTTAGAAGCAGCCACCCTTGAAAGAGTGCGTAATAGCTCACTGGTCAAGTGATTCCGCGCCGACAATGTAGCGGGGCTCAAGCGTACCGCCGAAGTCGTGTCATTCCAGCATTAACCCCCAACGGGGGCTGGGATGGGTAGGGGAGCGTCGTGTGCCGGGTGAAGCAGCCGCGGAAGCGAGTTGTGGACGGTTCACGAGTGAGAATGCAGGCATGAGTAGCGATACACACGTGAGAAACGTGTGCGCCGATTGACTAAGGGTTCCTGGGTCAAGCTGATCTGCCCAGGGTAAGTCGGGACCTAAGGCGAGGCCGACAGGCGTAGTCGATGGACAACCGGTTGATATTCCGGTACCCGCTTTGAAACGCCCAGTACTGAATCAGGCGATGCTAAGTCCGTGAAGCCGGCCCGATCTCTTCGGAGTTGAGGGTAGTGGTGGAGCCGACGAACCAGACTTGTAGTAGGTAAGCGATGGGGTGACGCAGGAAGGTAGTCCAGCCCGGGCGGTGGTTGTCCCGGGGTAAGGGTGTAGGACGCACGGTAGGCAAATCCGTCGTGCATATAAGTCTGAGACCTGATGCCGAGCCGATTGTGGTGAAGTGGATGATCCTATGCTGTCGAGAAAAGCCTCTAGCGAGTTTCATGGCGGCCCGTACCCTAAACCGACTCAGGTGGTCAGGTAGAGAATACCGAGGCGTTCGGGTGAACTATGGTTAAGGAACTCGGCAAAATGCCCCCGTAACTTCGGGAGAAGGGGGGCCATCACTGGTGATCCGATTTACTCGGTGAGCTGGGGGTGGCCGCAGAGACCAGCGAGAAGCGACTGTTTACTAAAAACACAGGTCCGTGCGAAGCCGTAAGGCGATGTATACGGACTGACGCCTGCCCGGTGCTGGAACGTTAAGGGGACCGGTTAGCTGCTCTTCGGGGTGGCGAAGCTGAGAACTTAAGCGCCAGTAAACGGCGGTGGTAACTATAACCATCCTAAGGTAGCGAAATTCCTTGTCGGGTAAGTTCCGACCTGCACGAATGGCGTAACGACTTCTCGACTGTCTCAACCATAGGCCCGGTGAAATTGCACTACGAGTAAAGATGCTCGTTTCGCGCAGCAGGACGGAAAGACCCCGGGACCTTTACTATAGTTTGATATTGGTGTTCGGTTCGGCTTGTGTAGGATAGGTGGGAGACTTTGAAGCGGCCACGCCAGTGGTTGTGGAGTCGTCGTTGAAATACCACTCTGGTCGTGCTGGATGTCTAACCTGGGTCCGTGATCCGGATCAGGGACAGTGTCTGATGGGTAGTTTAACTGGGGCGGTTGCCTCCTAAAGAGTAACGGAGGCGCCCAAAGGTTCCCTCAGCCTGGTTGGCAATCAGGTGTTGAGTGTAAGTGCACAAGGGAGCTTGACTGTGAGACCGACGGGTCGAGCAGGGACGAAAGTCGGGACTAGTGATCCGGCAGTGGCTTGTGGAAGCGCTGTCGCTCAACGGATAAAAGGTACCCCGGGGATAACAGGCTGATCTTCCCCAAGAGTCCATATCGACGGGATGGTTTGGCACCTCGATGTCGGCTCGTCGCATCCTGGGGCTGGAGTCGGTCCCAAGGGTTGGGCTGTTCGCCCATTAAAGCGGTACGCGAGCTGGGTTTAGAACGTCGTGAGACAGTTCGGTCCCTATCCGCTGTGCGCGTAGGAATATTGAGAAGGGCTGTCCCTAGTACGAGAGGACCGGGACGGACGAACCTCTGGTGTGCCAGTTGTTCTGCCAAGGGCATGGCTGGTTGGCTACGTTCGGAAAGGATAACCGCTGAAAGCATCTAAGCGGGAAGCCTGCTTCGAGATGAGTATTCCCACCAACTTGATTGGTTAAGGCTCCCAGTAGACGACTGGGTTGATAGGCCAGATGTGGAAGCCCGGTAACGGGTGGAGCTGACTGGTACTAATAGGCCGAGGGCTTGTCCTCAGTTGCTCGCGTCCACTGTGTT
>NZ_JBMNDO010000215.1:0-5077 GCF_052542855.1 Streptomyces sp. SAS_281 | reverse complement strand
GGTCGTGAAGGTGTTGGACGAGCGGTTGGGTGTGTCGGTTCGTGAGGTGGTGTGGGGCGAGGACCCTGCGGCGTTGAACCGGACGATGTATGCGCAGGCTGGTTTGTTCGCTGTTGAGGTGGCGTTGTTCCGGCTGGTGGAGTCGTGGGGTGTCCGTCCGGATGTTGTGGCGGGGCACTCGATCGGTGAGCTGGCGGCGGCGCATGTGGCAGGTGTGTTGTCGCTGGAGGATGCGGCGACGTTGGTGGCGGCGCGTGGGCGGTTGATGCAGGCGTTGCCCGAGGGTGGTGCGATGGTGGCGGTGCAGGCCGCTGAGGCGGACGTGCTGCCGCTGCTGTCCGACGGTGTGGGTATCGCCGCGGTCAACGGGCCGTCGTCCGTCGTGATCTCCGGCGTTGAGGCCGAAGTCGTCAGGGTGGCGGAGGAGTTGGCCGGTCGGGGGTGCAAGACGAAGCGGCTGGCGGTGTCGCATGCGTTCCACTCGGCGTTGATGGAGCCGATGCTGGAGGAGTTCCGTGCGGTCGCCGAGTCCGTGACCTACGGGCAGGCGCGGGTGGCGGCGGTTTCCACGGTCACCGGTCTCGCGGTGGAAGGGGAGTGGTCGACGGCCGAGTACTGGGTCGATCAGGTGCGCCGGCCGGTGCGGTTCGCGGACGCGGTGGGGACGTTGGCGGGTCGTGGTGTGACGACGTTCGTGGAGTTGGGTCCGGATGCCGCGCTCGTGCCGATGGGGGCCGAGTGCGTCACCCCGGACGGCGACGGTGACGGTGATGTCGATGAGGTCGCGTTCGTAGCGGTGCAGCGTCGTGACCGTGACGAGGTCGTGGAGCTGCTCACGGGCATCGGGCGGCTGTACGCCCGAGGGGCGGACGTGGACTGGCGGGCGTACTTCGCGGGCACCTCCGCCCGTACCACCGACCTGCCCACCTACGCCTTCCAGCACCGGAGGTACTGGCTGGACGGCGTCGCCACGGGCCTCGGCCATGTGGGAGCCGTCGGCCAGGACGCCGTCGAGCACCCCATGCTGAGCGCGGCGGTGGCGTCGCCCGACACCGGTTCCGTCGTGCTGACCGGCCGTATCTCGGCTGAGGGACAGCGGTGGATCGCCGACCACCGGGTGCTCGGCGGGATCCTTCTGCCGGGCACGGGTTTCGTCGAACTCGCCGTGCGTGCCGGTGACGAGGTCGGGTGCCCGACGCTCGACGAACTGACGCTGGAAGCGCCGCTGATCCTGGCCGAGCGCGGGGCGGTCGCCCTGCGGGTGGTCGTCGGCGCGCCCCGGACGGACGGCGCCCGGACGGTGCACATCTACTCCCGCGCCGAGCACGACCACGAACAGCAGTGGACCCGGCACGCCGCCGGCCTGGTCGTACCCCGGACGGCGCAGGCCACGTTCGACCTCGCGCAGTGGCCGCCGCCCGGCGCCGAGGAGATCCCGGCCGAGCACGCGTACGACGTGCTGACCGAGCGCGGTTACGGCTACGGCCCCGCCTTCCAAGGGCTGCGCCGCATGTGGCGGCAGGGCGACGACGTGTTCGCCGAGGTCACCCTTCCCGAGCCCGCCCGCTCGGAGGCAGCCCGCTTCGGTCTGCACCCGGCGCTGCTCGACGCGGCCATGCACGCGGACCTCCTCAGCGAGGCCGACAGCGATGACGCCGCCACGCTGTTGCCGTTCGTGTGGAACGGGATAACGCTCCACGCCTCGGGCGCGGCCGACCTGAGGGTCCACATCCGCAGGCTGCGCGGGGACGAGGTCTCCGCCATGTGGGTGGCCGACCAGCAGGGCCGGCCGGTGGCGACCGTCGAGTCGTTGGTGGCGCGCCCCGTCTCCGCCGAGCAGCTCGACGCGGCCAGGGGCGGCCACAACGCCTCCCTGCTGCGGCTCGACTGGCGCACCGCTCCCGCCTTCGAGACGGGGACGGCGGGCGAGCGGCTCCCTGCCCTGCCCGATGTCCGGGGCAACGACGGCCCCTTCCCGCCGTTCGTCCTCGCCCGCCTCAGCACCGCGCGGCATGCCGACGTGCTTTCCGGAGTCCGGGAAGTGGCCGAGGAGGCCCTGGAGGCCGTCCAGTCCTGGCTGGCCGATCCCCGCGCCACCGGTTCCACGATGGTCGTCGTCACGACGAACGCCGTGGCCCCCCGCCCGCAGGACGCCGTCGACCTGGCCCAGGCCCCCGTATGGGGTCTGGTCCGGGCGGCCCAGGAGGAGAACCCCGGCCGCTTCGTACTGATCGACACCGACGGCACGGACGCCTCCACCGCCCTGCTCGACACGGCGGCCCGCTCCGGCGAGCGTGAACTCGCCCTGCGTGACGGCGAGGTGCTGCTGCCCCGTCTCGCACCTGCCACCGGTGCCGCCTCCGAGGGCGCCGTGCACTGGGACCCCGACGGCACCGTCCTCATCACCGGCGGCACCAGCGGCCTGGGCGCCATGGTCGCCCGGCACCTGGTCACCGAACACGGGGTGCGGCACCTGCTGCTCGCCAGCAGGCGCGGTGACGGGGCGCCCGGCGCAGCCGAACTGCGCGCCGAGCTCACCGAGGCAGGCGCGGACGTCACCATCTCCGCGTGCGACGTCGCCGACCGCGACGCCCTGGCCGGGCTGCTCGCCGCGATCCCCGCCGCGCACCCCCTCAAGGGAGTGGTGCACGCGGCGGCGGTCGCCGACAGCGGCCTGGTCGGCACCCTGACACCGGAGAGGTTCGACACCGTTCTGCGGCCGAAGGCGGACACCGCCTGGCACCTGCACGAGCTGACCCGCGAGACGGACCTGACGGCCTTCGTGCTGTTCTCCTCCGCCGGCGGGCTGGTGTTGGCCGCGGGACAGGCCAACTACGCGGCGGCCAACGTGTTCCTCGACGCCCTCGCCCAGCACCGTGCCGCCGCCGGGCTCCCCGCACACGCACTCGCCTTCGGCATGTGGGCGGCGGACACCGGACTCGGCGGTCCGCTCGACGAGACGGATCTCGCCCGCATGCGGCGGCTCGGCCTGCCCGCGCTCGCCCCGGCCCGCGGCCTGGAGCTCTTCGACGACGCCCTGGCCATGGGCGGCCGGCCGGTGCTCGTGCCGCTCGACACCGATCCGGCCGCGCTGCGCGCCCGCGCCGACGAGGTCCCCGCGGCCCTGCGCGGCTTCGTCCGCGGCCCTGCCCGGCGTGTCGTGGAGGCCGCCGGCACGGCGCTCGGCGGCTCGGAGTTCGAGCAGCGGATGCAGGCTCTGTCCGGTGCCGACCGGGAGCGCGCGCTGCTCGACCTCGTGCGCGGACAGGCGGCCTCGGTACTCGGCCACGGCGGTGCCGACGAGGTGCAGCCCGACCGCGCCTTCCGCGAGCTCGGCTTCGACTCCCTGGCGGCCGTCGAACTGCGCAACGCCCTGACCCAGGCCACCGGTCAGCGGCTGCCCGCGACCCTCGTCTTCGACTTTCCGACCTCACGCGCGATCGCCGCGCACCTCGCCGGCCGTTTCGCGGACACGGGAACCGCGCCCGTCCCTGTGGCCGCGACGCCGGCACAGGCACCGGGCGGTGCGGACGACCCCATCGCCATCATCGGCATCAGTTGCCGCTTCCCGGGCGGTGTCCGTTCACCCGAGGACCTGTGGCGGCTCGTCGCCGAGGGCCGCGACGTGATCGGTGGCTTCCCGGACGACCGCGGATGGGACGTCGAGGCGCTCTTCGACCCGGAGCCGGGCCGCGTGGGCAAGACCTACGTGCGGGACGGAGGATTCCTCCACGACGCGGCGGAGTTCGACCCCGAGTTCTTCGGCATCATGCCGCGCGAGGCACTGGCCATGGACCCGCAGCAGCGGCTGCTGCTCCAGGGGGCCTGGGAGGCGTTCGAGCGCGCCGGCATCGCCCCCGACACCATGCGCGGCACCAGGACCGGTGTGTACACCGGCCTGATGTACCACGAGTACGGCAGCAGGCCGGGTGAGGTCCCCGAGGACCTGACCGGCTACCTCGGGAACGGCAGCGCGGGCAGCATCGCCTCGGGACGGGTGGCCTACACCCTCGGTCTCGAAGGCCCCGCCGTCACCGTGGACACGGCGTGCTCGTCGTCCCTCGTGGCGCTGCACATGGCGTGCCAGGCGCTGCGCCAGGGCGAGGTCACCATGGCGCTGGCCGGCGGTGTCACCGTCATGCCGACCCCCGAGATCTTCGTCGACTTCAGCCAGCAGCGCGGTCTCGCCGCGGACGGCCGGTGCAAGGCGTTCGCGGGAGCGGCCGACGGCACGGGCTGGTCCGAGGGCATCGGTCTGCTCCTCGTCGAGAGGCTGTCGGACGCGCGCCGCAACGGACACCCCGTTCTGGCCGTCGTACGCGGCAGTGCGATCAACCAGGACGGCGCGTCCAACGGGCTCACCGCCCCGAACGGCCCCTCGCAGCAGCGGGTGATCCACCAGGCGCTGACCGCCGCGGGCCTCACCACTTCGGACGTCGACGCCGTCGAGGGCCACGGCACCGGTACACGGTTGGGTGACCCGATCGAAGCGCAGGCGTTGCTGGCGACGTACGGCCAGGACAGGCCGGCCGGCCTGCCCCTGCTGCTCGGCTCCATCAAGTCGAACATCGGCCACGCACAGGCGGCTGCCGGCGTCAGCGGTGTGATCAAGATGGTGATGGCGTTGCGGGAGGGTGTGCTTCCTGCGACGTTGCATGTGGATGAGCCGTCGCCGGAGGTGGACTGGTCGGCGGGTGCGGTGGAGCTGCTGACGCGGGAGCGGGCGTGGCCGGTTGTGGAGGGTCGTCCGCGTAGGGCGGGTGTGTCGTCGTTCGGTCTGAGTGGGACGAATGCGCATGTGATCCTCGAAGAGGCGCCTGCTGCCGAGAAGCCCGTGGAGGTTTCGGCCGTCGGGTTGCCGGTGGTGCCGTGGGTGGTGTCGGGCCGTAGTGCGGAGGCGTTGCGCACCCAGGCGGCGGCGCTGCTTGCGCACGTTCGTGAGGTGGGCGATGTCAGCCCCGAGGACGTGGCGTTCTCCCTGGTGACGTCGCGTGCGTCGTTGGAGCACCGTGCTGTGGTGGTCGGGGGCGACCGTGAGGCGTTGGTGAGCGGGCTTTCGGCGCTGGCCGAGGGTGTG
>NZ_JBMNDO010000214.1:0-5083 GCF_052542855.1 Streptomyces sp. SAS_281 | reverse complement strand
CGTGTGGTGTGTTCCTAGACAGCTCCACCACATCGGAGGTCTTCGCCATGTTCAAGACCTGCCGAGTGTCAACAACGCTCGTGATCAATACACCTAGGCGCGTACCCGTGAAGTCCCGTGCGTGCGGCGGACTTCAGGGGGCGGTCGGCGCCTTCAGCCGTGCGCCGTATCGGCGGCCTCGATCCGTTCGAGGCCCTCGCGGCGTATCCGCCCGGTACCCCAGGCGCCGAGGGGCCCGAGGGCCTGGTTGAGCGCGCGCCCCTGTTCGGTGAGGGAGTACTCAACCCGTGGCGGCACCTGCGCGTAGACCACCCGGTGCACCAGCCCGTCCGCCTCCATCTCCCGCAGATGCTGCGTCAGCATTTTCTCGCTCACCCCCGGCAGCCCGCGCCGGAGCTCCGCGAAGCGGCGTACGCGATGGGCGTCGAGTTCCCAGAGGATCAGGCCCTTCCATTTGCCGCTCACCACGTCGAGCGCGGCGTCGATCCCGCAGATGTAGGGCCCGCGTCTCGGAGCCTCGGCCATCCTGGCCCCCTTACGAAAAGGTAAGTACCGAAGAAAATAGTGGGTACTTCCGAGACTAGCGGCGCTCTTCGAGCATGGAGGCGTGAACGGACAACGAAACCGCACCACCCAGCAGAGCAGCCCTGTCACCCTGATCGGCCTGGGCCCGATGGGCCGGGCGATGACCCGCACCCTCCTCACCGCCGGCCACCCGGTGACCGTCTGGAACCGCACGCCCGGCCGGGCCGACGATGTCGTCGCCGCCGGAGCGACGCTCTCGACGACCCCGGGCGAGGCGGTGGCGGCGAGTGACCTCGTGATCCTCAGTCTCACCGACTACCGGGCGATGTACGACGTCCTCGGCGAGGCCACCGAAGCGCTCGCCGGCCGGACCCTGGTCAACCTGAGCTCCGACACCCCCGAGCGCACGCGGGAGGCGGCGGAGTGGGCGGCGGGCCACGGCGCCCGGTTCCTCGCCGGAGGTGTCATGGTTCCCGCGCCGATGGTCGGCACGGAGGCGGCCTTCGTCTACTACAGCGGGCGCGAGAAGGCGATGGAGAGCCACCGGGCTGCCCTGGCCCTGCTCGGAGCGCCGCGGTATCTGGGCGAGGACCCGGGGCTCGCCCAGATGATGTACCAGGCCCAGCTCGCAGTGTTCCTCACCACCCTGTCCGCGCTGATGCAGGCCACCGCGATGCTGGGCACCGCGGGCATGAAGGCCGCGGAGGCGCTGCCGGAACTGCTCTCCTCCGCCGACTCGATCGGCGACATCCTGAGGGCCGGTGAAGCGCGGCCGGGCGCCGCGCTCGATGCCGGGGAGCACCCCGGCGACCTCAGCACGGTCACCATGATGGGGGCTACGGCCGACCACATCGTGGAGACGAGCACGGCGCTCGGCCTCGACCCGGCGCTCCCCCTGGCGGTGCAGGCCCACTACCGGCGCGCGATCGCGGACGGACACGGCGCCGACAACTGGACGCGCATCATCGACGGCATCCGGGAACCACGCCCGCACACCGGGCGCCCCGACCGGGCCGTCAGTCCTTGACGGCCGACTGCCAGGAAAGGCCCCAGTCGTAGGCGAGGTCGACGGCCTGCTGCTTGAAGACGCCGGGCGGGAGGATGATGTACTTCGCCTCCCGCCGGACGATGAGTTCGCCGTTGATGTTCTCGATGAGGGCGATCGCCGCCACGGGTGCGGGGACCGTGCACTCGTCCAACTGCACCTCGATCGGTGGCCCGGCGGGCGGGTGGAGCGTGGCCACGCCGTGCAGGCCGGCGAAGCTGGACGCGCCGGAGTAGATGGCCACGAACACCAGGAGGCGCTTGATCTCGGCGCTGTGGTCGAGGTTGATCGTGAGGTTCTCGCCGTCCTCGCTGCCGCCGGTCCGGTCGTCGCCGTCCAGCTGGACGTAGGGCGGCTGGTCGAACGAGCCGAACTGGTTGTTGATGGGGTGGACGATCCCGCTCGCCCCGTTCTGCAGTTCCCACAGGCAGGAGAGGTCGAGGTCCACGTCTTCGAGGCGGACGGCGCCGCTGCCCTTGTTCATCCAGCCGCGCGGGGGTGTGCGGGCGCTCCAGGAGAGGTTCACCCGCATGGCGCCGGACGTCGCCCCCTGTTTGGTGAGCGAGACGGAGGGCGTCGCCTTGGTCAGCGTGATCTTCGTCAGCCGTACGGGCGGAGGCGCGGGCGCGGTGACCCGTGCGGGGGCCGCGGGCTGGTCCACGGTGATACCGAAGTCGGTGGCAAGGCCGGCGAGGCCGGAGGCGTAGCCCTGGCCGACGGCGCGGAACTTCCACGCGCCGTCGCGCCGGTAGAGCTCGCCGAGCACGAACGCGGTCTCCGTGGTGGCGTCCACGGGGTCGAACCGTGCGGTCTCGGCGCCGGTCGCGGCGTCCAGCACCCGGATGTAAAGGCCGGACACCCGGCCGAACATGCCGTCCGTCGAGGCCGCGACGACCACGGTCGCGATGTCCTGCTCCACCGCCTGGAGGGACACCTGGATCGTCTCGACCACGCCGGCGCCGTCCTGCCGTCGCCCCTCGTGCCGCACGGCCCCATGGGGGTGCACGGGCTGGTTGTAGAACACGAAGTCGTCGTCCGAGCGGACCCTGCCGCGCGCTGTGAGCAGCAGCGCCGAGGCGTCGACGTCGGGTGCGCCGGGGCCGGTGCGCCAGCCGAGCTCCACCCGCACGACCGGACTCGCGACCGGTGTGTTGGCTCCCTTGCGCAAGGACATGTGGCTCCCCCTCAGCAGTCCGCCCGTCCGAAGCAGCGTACGGAACGCGGGGTGCCCGCCACGGGTGAAGCGGGGAATTGGGCGGGCCCGCCCCCGGTGGGAGCCGGCGGCGGGCCCGGTGAGCGGCGGATCAGCGGACTTCGAGGGTCCGCTGCTCCTTGAACGAGGCGCAGTTGGAGTTCTCCACGGACACGTACACGTTGGCGATGTGGCCGCCCCAGCTGACGCAGTGGCCCTTGCCGTAGGCGTAGGCCGGGCCGGCGTACGAGGTGTAGTTCCCGTAGTCGCTGGCCGACGCGTCGGTGTCGGGGACGTAGAGGTACGCCGACATCTCCTGCGCGGTGCCGGGTGTGGACCGGATGGTCACCACACAGTTCTTTCCGTTCGAGGCGTTGTACGTCAGGTAGACCGTGCCGAGGGAACCCACGGCGGCGGAGTTGACGGTCTTGTACGCGCTGCCGCAGACCTTCTGCGGGGTGGTGTTGGGCGCGGCGGAGGCGGTCGGGCCGAAGGCGGCCGTCGCACCCACCATGAGGGTGGTCAGGGCCCCGGCGGTGGCGAGAGTGCGGATGTTTCGCATATTTCCCCCTTGTAGCTCCGGGAGTGGTTTGCTCCCACTTGTTGGGACCTCCGAGGGGCACGGATGGTTGTATACGGATTGCCGGGGACCTGCCGTTTGGTGATCCTTTACGTCCCCGGAGGCGTTCCGGGGGCCGGCAGGAAGCCCGTGACCTGGAAGTACGTCAGATAGCGCGTCAGGACCTCGTCGGTGATCGGCTGTTGGCGCACACCCGCTTCCGCCGCCGCCCGGGCCGTGCGGCCGGAGTCGAAGCGGCGGTGGTCCGTCTCGTCGTGGCCGGCCTGCCCGTCGTCCCCGAGGAACAACTGTGCGGCGTTGTCCGGGTGTTCGGCCACGCAGGCCCGCCATTCCTCGGGCGTCACGGGGCGCAGCGCGTATCCGAGGCGGGCCGCGACCTCGAAGACGCGGTCCAGGCCGGGCGCGTCCGGGTTGGTGTAGTGGTACACCCGCTCACCCGGCCGGCCGGCGGTGCTGAGGGCCGTGACGGCGGCGCTGACGTAGTCCACGGGCACCCAGTCGGTCGTGCCGTGCGCCAGGTCGGGCACCGCTCCGGCCTGGAGGCAGCCCTTGATGAGCTGCCAGAGCAGGTCGCGGTCCTGGCAGGCACCGGTGGCGGTGTCGCCGCTGATGCGGCCCGGGCGGTGGACGGTCACCGGGAGGCCGCGCTCGTGGGCGAGGTCCACCAGCCGCTCGGCGACCCATTTGCTCTGCGCGTACCCGTCGGGCAGGTCGGCCGCCGGGCCGGTCGGGGACGACTCGGTGAGGGGCGCGGGGTCCGTCCCGCGCGACGGCGCGTACACACCGGTGGTGGAGACGTAGTGCAGGCCGGGCGAGCCGGAGTCCGCGAGGAGCCGCAGCAGTTCCTCGGTGCCGGCCACGTTGGGCGCGCGCAGATCGCCGTACGGGGCGGCGAAGTTGACGCGTGCCCCGTTGTGCAGCACCGGTCCCAGACGCCGGGCGAGGGCGGTCCGTTCATCGGCGGCGAGGCCGAGGCCGGGGGCCGCGAGGTCGCCCGGGACGGGGTGGATCAGGTCGGCGTACCGGGACTGCCACAGGCCGTAGTGCTCCAGGTTGGCCCGGAGCCGCTGGGCCGCGCTTTCGGGGCTCGCGGCCCGGACGAGGCAGTCGACGGGACCGCCCGTGGCCTCGATGAGGTCGCGCAGCAGGAACGCGCCGAGGAAGCCGGAGGCGCCGGTGAGCAGGGGCCGCGCGGAGGGGCGGTCGGGCCGGCGGATCCGGCGCTCGGCGGTGACGCCGGGCGCCAGGCGCACCTCGGCGGCGAAGTCCGGCGTGGCCGCCTCGTCGTGCTCCTCCTCCCCCGGCGCCCGGCCGAGCAGGCGGTCGACGCCCTCGACGGTGGGCGTCGCGAACAGGGCGCGCAGGGAGGGCCGCACTCCGCAGCGCTCCCCGATCCGGCGGGCCAGGGTCACGGCGAGCAGGGAGTGGCCGCCGAGCGCGAAGAAGTCGTCGGTGACGCCGACTTCGGGTACGCCGAGGGTCTGCGCGAACACCTCGCAGAGTGCGCGTTCACGGGCGGTGCGCGGGGCCCGCCCGCCGGCCGCCGCCGGGCTCTCCGGGGCGGGCAGCGCGCGCCGGTCGGTCTTGCCGTTGGGTGTCACGGGGAAGGCGTCGAGCCGGACGTGGGCGGCGGGCACCATGTGTTCCGGCAGGGTGGCGGCGAGGTGGGCGCGCAGTTCGGCCCAGCCGGGGGCCGGCTCGCCGGTGGGGGGCACGGTGTAGGGGACCAAGCGCCAGTCGC
>NZ_JBMNDO010000213.1:0-5292 GCF_052542855.1 Streptomyces sp. SAS_281 | reverse complement strand
CCCCCCCCCCCCCCCCCCCCCCCCCCCTCCCCACTACGTCAGAGCGCGCCGAGTGCCTGGCTGATGGCGTCGGCGGCCTCGATGACCTCGCGTACGAGGGCGGGGCGCTGCCCCTCGGTGCCGGAGCCGTCCCCGAGCACCGAGGTCGGGCCCCAGAGCGAGATGGCGGCGACGATCTCGCCCGAAGCGTCGCGGACCGGCGCGGCGAGGGACGCGCGTCCCAGGGCGCGCTCCTCGGCCTCGACGGCGTAACCGGTGCGCCGGACGGTCTCGATCTCGGCGTCGAGGAGGTCGTGACTCGTGGTCGTGTACTCGGTGTGCGCGTCGAGCGGGTCCCCCAGCAGCTTGCGGCGCTCCTTGGGGGCGAGACCGCTGAGGAGGCACTTGCCGATGCTCGTGGCGTGCAGCGGGGCAGTGTGTCCGGCCTGCGTATAGGACTTGGGGGCGCGCGTGCCCTCGAAATTGCACAGGAACATCAGCTCGCCTCCGCGGCGTACGGCCACGTTGGCCCCCAGCCCGGTGCGGGTGGCGAGGCCCTGGAGCACCATGCGCGCGGCCCGGTGCACGGGGTGGCGGTTGGTGGCGGTGGCGGCGAGCGGGAGAAGGCCCAGGCTGAGGCGGTACAGGTTGCTGACCGGATCACGTTCGACCATGTCGAGGCGTTCCAGGGTGGACAGCAGGCGGGAGGTGGTCGAGGAGCCCAGTCCTGTGAGCTCGGCGACGTCGGAGACACGGAGTTCGGGCCGGCCGGAGTCGAGTGCGCGCAGCACCGAGACCGCTCGTTCGACGCTCTGGTTCGTCCCTGCATCAGTCGCCCGGGTAGCCATGCCCCTCCTTGTTCTGCAAATGCCTTGCACATTCTGCATCAGCATATCGCGCGTGACCGGCGCCTGTCCGTGAAATCAGCGACCGTGGCGGTTCCGCGACGCCCTGCGGGGCGGACACCAGTGTCATCGCGGAACCACCAGGTCACGGAGCGGGAGTCCGCGAGCGCCCCGGCCCGGCGGATCGGCTCGTACGGCAGGCGGTCAGGCGGCGGGGCCGGGCACCACGGGGCCCGCCTCCGACAGGAACTGTCGCTGGGCCTCCTCCAGGGCCGCCGTCTCGGCCGGCTCGCCCGGGTGGTCGAAGTGCCCCGCCCGCAGAACCAGGAGTTCGCGCGGCCCGGCCAGTGCGTTGTGCACCGCGAACTGCCCGGGTGGGGGCACATGGGGATCGAACAGGGCTGCGCTCACGTGAACGGGGATCTCGAGGTGCCGGGCCGCCGTCGCGGCGTCGAAGTACGCGAGGACATCCAGCACCGACGGATCCTCGGCGAACCGCGTACGTACCGACTCACCGCTGCCCGTGCACGGAAGCGTCGCCCGGAGCGGATGGTTGCCGAAGGTGGGCACCGTCAGGCCGGCGGCCTGGAAACGGTCGTCCCAGGGCAGCGCCAGCGCTCCGATGCCGCCGCCGAAACTCGTGCCCAGGTACGTCATCCGTCCGGCGGTCTCCGGCACCAGCAGCCGCAGTGCGGTGGCCGCGCACCAGACGTCCGCCACGCATCCGCCGATGAGGTACGACTCCCGGGCGCCGATGCCATGCAGTACGTGCCCCGCCGAATGCGAGGGAACGCCGGGCAACAGGCTCCGCGTTCCGAGCCCGCGCAGGCAGGGCCAGATGGTCGCGGTCCCGGGCGGGGACTGCCAGGAGTCCGGGGCCGCCCGGCCTCCGTATCCGTGCGTCGAAACGCAGCCCTGGGTGACCCGGCCGTCGGCGGGGACGGTCAGCCACCCACCGATACGGACGCCATCGGTGGACGTGTACGAGACGTCGGCGACCCGAACGCCGTCCACCACCGCCCAGGGCCCCTCGATCCGGGGCGCGGTGTCGACGCGCAGCGCACTCGTGTAGCGCTCCCGCCAGAAGTCGGCGAAATCGTCCGGCCCCGGCGGTGCCTTCACCTCGAGGAGGCGCGGCAGGTCGTAGCCGTGGGTGGGATCGAAGGGAAAATCGTGGGGCAGCGAGCCGAGTTCGTCGGTGTCCGTCGTGAGTGGATGGGTGGACACGTTCTCTCCTTGTTCGGTGTGCGAAGTGACACGTACGTCTGCCAGGACGGGTTCTCGGCGCGACGTACCCTGCTCTGTCGACACCGAGCACCTGTCACGGGCCGACCCCGTCGGCTCGACGGTCACGTTCCGGGCGAGGTGGTCACGGGCGGCTGTTTCCATGAGAACGGCGGTGGTCGGTCCGGGGCGGCGGTACGGAGGAGGCCGGGACGACGACGGCCCGCACTTCGACCTCCCGGCAGGCGGACCGGCGCGGCCGTCGGCCCGCCGCACGCGTCGCGGCTCCGTCGCGGTCATCAGCCCGAGGATTCCGCCATGCCCGTCGGCGGACTCCCCCCTCGCGATCATCGTCGCCCGCGCGACCATACGGTGATCGGCCTGCGCCGTGCAACAGGCTGCGGCTCGGTGCTCACGGCGAGACGCAAGCAGGCCGCACCCCGCGTGGTCAGGAGCACGCGCGGATGCCGGCCGGAGCCGGCCAGGCGCTTGCGCAGCCGGCCCAGGCGGGCCGGCAGCCCGGCATCGACGAGAGGCACTCCGTCGCCGTGATGCCGGCGTCGTCGCCGGCATCACGCCTTCCCGTGGGACCGCCCGGTCGGTCGGTGGGCGACGGTGGGTACCGAGGGGCGGTCAGGGGCACGACCTCGGCATGGTCTTGTCCGAGCAGCCGCTCGACCAGCTCCGGCGGGATGCGGCCGGACCGTGTCCGGGCCCGAAGGTCAAGATCAGTGGCGTCCACGATCAAGCACCATGGCGAAGTCGCGCCGGCCCCCGGCGAGGGCGTCGATCTGCCGGTCGCGCCGCCCGGGGGAACGCGTGCGGCGGCTTCGACATGGGTGCTCCGGGCCATCGGGGACCAGGGAGCGGGCGCATCCGGAAAGACTGGCCGGCGAACTCGCGGCCCACGCCATCGGGATCCCCGCGGCGGTCGGTTGCTCAGGGGCGAGCCGAGACGAGCTTCACGAGAGCGTCGGCTGCGGGGCCGGAGGAGGCGGGGTTCTGGCCGGTGATGAGGAGGCCGTCCTGGACGACGTAAGGCTGCCAGTCCGCCTGCTTGGTGTAGTGGCCGCCTTGCTTTGTGAGTTCGTCCTCGACGAGGAAGGGGACGACTTCGGTGAGCTGGACGCCTTCCTCCTCGGTGTTGGTGAAACCGGTGACCTTCCTGCCCTGCACGAGGGGCGTGCCGTCTTCGTTGCGGGTGTGGCGCAGTACACCGGGGGCGTGGCAGACCAGGGCGAGTGGCTTGCCGGCGCGCAGGGTGGTCTCGATCAGGCGGGCGGAGTCGGCGTCCTCGGCGAGGTCCCACAGGGGGCCGTGGCCGCCGGGGTAGAAGAGGGTGTCGTAGTCGTCGATGTTGACGGAGTCGAGGCGGATGGTGTTCGCCAGTGCTGTCATGGCTTCGGCGTCCGCTTCGAATCGGCGGGTCTGGTCGGTCTGGGCGTCGGGCTCGTTGCTCTTGGGGTCCAGCGGCGGCCGGCCGCCCTTCGGGGATGCGAGGGTGATCTCCCACCCCGCCTCCTTGAAGCGGTAGTAAGGGGCGGCGAGTTCCTCCAGCCAGAACCCGGTGGCACGGCCGGTGTCGCCGAGCCGGTCGTGCGAGGTGAGGACGACGAGGACCTTCATGCTGATGTTCTCCTCAAGAGAATGGGAGTCTGAGTGGACGAGCCGCCGTGTTCGCGTCGTCGTGAACGACTCGGTCACGGCACGGTGCCGGGCCGCGGTGGGCCGCCCGTGCCATGCACTGGGAGATGCCGAGGGCGGATCTGCTTGCCCTGACACTGTGCAGCGGACAACTCGTGCATGCCACGCTGTACCCGTCTTCGCCGCGCTCGACACCTCGCGCTACGCGACTGGTCTACTCGGGTGGCAACCGGGCCCACACGGTCACGGCAGCGAGCTGAGGAAGCCGCGGCCCCATCGCCGCCGCACAGGCGGAGCACTGCCCGACAGGAGTAGGTCCGCACCAGGTGCCGAAGGCGGGCTCACTCCGCTGAGCTGGACGGGCACAGCACAGAGGCGGCTGCCGGCCGGGTCGCCCGGCAGCCGGGGACGACGTTCTGCGGCTGCGGCCCCTTCCGGCCCTGCCCACGACGACGGCGTGGGGTGCTTGTGCTCTGCTCGGGTGACCTGAGGCCGCTCGTCGGCCGGAGCCCGTCGCCCGGCCCGGCCCGGCCCGGCCCGTGACAGCATCCTTGACGAGGTCGGTCATCACGTGCTGCTGTTCCCCGCACTCCTCCGATCCCGAAGGAGGCGAATATGGCTTGCGGACGGGTACTCGCCCGACGGGCCGCGCCTTAGACTGCGACCGCTCCGAAATCTGACGATCTTTTGGAGGATGTGCAGGATGAACCGATGCCTCATGACCGCGTTGGCGGCACTAACGCTGGTCGTGTCCGGGGGTGGCGTCACCGCCTCCGCCTCCGACACCCCGCCGCGCACCACGCACGGTCCTTGCCAGTACTCCCAGACTCCGGACGAGCCGGCGGCACGGCCGGTTCCGCTGCCGCCCGACCCACGGCACACCCCCGGTCACGGAACGATCGACGTGGCTGTACCGACGAGCCAGGGGCCGCTTCCCCTCCGTCTGGACCGGGCGAAGGCGCCATGCACGGTCCAGAGCTTCGTGCACCTGGCGCGGCACCGGTTCTACGACCGTACGGTGTGTCATCGGCTGACGGCGTATCCGACGCTGAAGGTCCTGCAGTGCGGCGACCCGACCGGCACCGGCGAGGGCGGACCGGGGTACGCGTACAAGGACGAACTGCCGGTGGACCTGCCGCCGGCACCGAGTGATCCGACCGGCGCCCGTCGCCTTTACGGGCGCGGCCTGCTGGCGATGGCCAATGCCGGCCCCGACACGAACGGTTCGCAGTTCTTCGTGGTCTACGGTGACTCCGTGCTGCGTCCGGACTACACGGTGTTCGGCACGGTCGGTGACGCCGGCCTGAAGACACTCGACAAGATCGCCGCCGGCGGAATCGAGCCGACCGCGCAGGACCCGGCGCCTGTCGACGGCACGCCCGTGCTGAGGACCGAACTGCGCAACGTCCGGCCTTCCCACCGGCCCTCTTGAACCGTGCTCCGTGTCACCGCGGGTCCGGCCACGGGCCTACGGTGACACGGAGCGGCCGCTGCCGATGCGGATGCTCCCAAGAAGACCGGTTCCCCAGGCAGGGGTCGAAATGTCCACGCTCGCGGGCCCACGTCCGGTCGGCCGACCGGACGTGGGGCCGCGAGCGTG
>NZ_JBMNDO010000212.1:0-6149 GCF_052542855.1 Streptomyces sp. SAS_281 | reverse complement strand
CCCCCCCCCCCCCCCCCCCCCCCCCGACGCGGTGAACGCGCGGGCCATGAGGGCGGACGCGTTGGTACGATCACCCGCCCGGCGTCGCTGGACACCGGTGGCAGGTGACCACCTCATGGAGACCACAGTGCGGCGCCCCCTCATACCCCTCGCCCTGCTCACGGCGCTGCTCTGCGCGGGCTGTTCCTCCGGGCCGGAACCGGAGACCGCCCGCGCCGCGGAGAAGCCCGCGACGATCGACACCCTCGAAACCGACCACGGGGCGGCGGTACGGGCCGCGGTGGCGAAGACAAAGAAGAGCAGCGCCCGGATCGCCGAGGAGATCGAGCTGGGCGACGGGACCAGCTCCTACGTGGTCTCCGTCGACGGCGCATTCGACTGGGCGGCCGGCCGGGGGCGCCTGGCGGTCCAGCTCCACAGCGAGGACGCCCCGGGCAAGGCGTCGCCCCGGATGGACGAGATCTTCCGCGGCGAGAACACCTACTTCGGCGGATTCGCCGAGATGGAGGGCTCCTGGGGAGCCGTCCGGCAGGACGATCTGGAGGCGCACTACGCGCTGCGCGCCCCGGGCAACGACCCCCGGCACGTCCTGGCACAGGTGGCGCGGATGAAGGACGTCTCCAAGGCGGGCGAGGAACGGGTGAACGGCGCGGCGGCCGTCCACTACAAGGGCACGCTCGACCAGGAGACCGTCACGCTGCGGATGGCGAAGGACATGCGGGAGAAGGTCGATCAGATCCGGGAGCTCACCGGCGAGGTGGCCGTCGACGCGGAGGTCTGGATCGACGCCGAGGGCCGGATCGTGCGCACCCGGCTCGACTGGCCCCTGGGCGCGGCGAGCGTCCGGGCGACGATGAACCTGGCGAAGCACGGGCTCGCGGTGGAGGCGGCCGCACCGGACGAGGCGGACATCGTTCCGCTGCCGGCCCTCGGCGGCCCGCTGCCCGGCTGAGCCGTACCGGCGCGGATGGTTGCGCCACCGTGACGCGATATGTGAGCTGGGACACAGCACGGCCCGGGCACCCTTTGATCTTCTGGGCGGATGCGCCCCGCCACCGCCCTCGCCCTGTGTGCCGCCCTCGCGAGCACCGCTCTGCTCACCGGATGCGGGACGGAGACCGCCGGGGCCACGGCCTCGCCCGGGGCGACCTGCGCCTCCCTCGCGCCGCTCGCCGATCCCGCCGGGCGGACCTGGGACAACGTCCGGGTCGTCAGCGGCAAGTGCGGGCCCTCCGGCGCCCCGTCCACCGGGTTCGAGGTCACCAACACGGACAAGGAACCGCTCACCTTCACCATCACGTTCACCCTGGTCAACGGGTTCGGTGAGGCCATGGACAGCACCACGCGCACCGTCGAGGCGGTCGGGCCCGGCCAGACCGTGCGGCGGCCCCTGGACGCCGAGGACGGACCGGGCTCGGCCCGAGCGTACCGGGCCCGGATCGCCAAGGTGCGGGCCGTCCCGGCCGACGGGCCGTCCGGCGCCTGCCCGTCCTCGGGGGTCCGCGTCACCAACGACCGGGGTGACGCCGCGATGGGGCTGCGCGTCGTGGGCATCCACCTCGCCAACTGCGGCACCACCGACTACCGGCTGAACGGCTACCCCGCGCTCCGGCTCCTCGACGAGGACCGCGACCCGGTGAGCGGGGTCGAGATCCTGCACGGCACCACCGCGATCTCCACCGGCATCGGCGGCGACGCCCGGCCCCGCCCCCTCACGCTGCGCCCGGGCGAGAGCGCGTACGCCAGCCTCGCCTGGCGCAACACCACCACGGACGGCGACCCGGTCAATGCCCCCTACGTGGAGGTCACCGCGAAGCCCGGCGCCAAGCCCGTGACGGTCACCCCGGAACTGGACCTCGGCACCACGGGCCGGCTCGGCGTCAGCCCGTGGACGAAGACCCCGGCGGACGCGGGCGTCCCGCAGGGGTAGAAGTCCGTACGGGTGCTCAGCCGCCCGCCGGGCCGTGGACGGAGACCGGGTCGCCGGCCCGCACCACGCCCTCGCGGACCACCGCGTTCTTCGCGCCGAAGCTGAGCTTGTTGCCGAACTCCGGCTCCCTGCGGTACGTGGCCAGCGTGCGCACCGGCTCCGGTCCGGCGCGCCGCCCGGTCCGCTGGTCGACGAGCGGGACGTTGCACCGGATCGCCTTCACCGAGTAGGCGAGTTCGGCGGTGCCCACGGTCATCCGCGCCGCCCGGTCCTCGAAGTGCGGCTCGTCGTCGCCGGTCAGCACGATGTTGGCCCGGAAGCGGTCCATGGGCACGGGTGCGGCGTCGCCCCGGGCCGCGATGCGGGCGTTGAGACCGGCCAGCGAGGCGGTCGAGGTGACCAGGACCGCGTGCGCGTCGCCGAAGTTGACCTTGCCGGGGGTCTCGCCCCAGCCGTCGCGGTCGAAGCCGGGGACCACCCGGACGAGCCGCGACGCGGCCCCGAGCGCGTCGGAGAACCATTCCGCCGCCGCGTCGCCCTGGTCGACGGCGGGCCCGAGGGCGGTGCCGAACATGCTGACCTCGCGGCGGGGCCCGTCCGGGACCACGTCCAGGCGCAGGGGGCCGGTGGACCCGGTGGACAGGGCGAGGACCGCGCCGGAGTCCAGCACCTCGGCCCGGAGCGCGGCCATCGCGGGGTGGGTGCGCTGGCTGCGGAACGTGCCGTCGGCCGCGTCGACCACCATGAACGTCCGGTCGTGTTCGAGGCCGGTGGCGGTGACCCGCGCGGAGTCGACCCGGGTCCCGGCGCAGCCCTTGACCGGGTAGTACACCAGTTCGTGGACGGTGATCGTCATGACGTGCTCCTCATGCCGGACATCATGGCAGCCGGGGCGGGGCGGGACGACAGAGAGGCCCTCGCCCGTCACGTCCGGGCGGGGGCCTCCCCTTCATCCGCCTGCCAGGTGAAGGGTGAGAAGACGATCACGAGGCAGGACGTCCGGTGGTGCCGCTGCGGGGCCCTCGGTCAGGGGGCGAGCAGCAGCACGTCCGCGCGCTCCTTGGCGGCGGCGTAGCGCTTGGCCACGTCCTGCCAGTTGACGACGGCCCACATCGCCTCGATGAAGTCGACCTTCTGGTTCTTGTACTGGAGGTAGAAGGCGTGCTCCCAGGCGTCGAAGACCAGGACCGGGGTGGAGCCCTGGCCCACGTTGCCCTGGTGGTCGTAGACCTGCTCCACGATCAGCTTGCCGCTGACCGGCTCGTAGGCGAGGACGCCCCAGCCGGAGCCCTGCGTGGTGGCCGCGGCCTTCGTCAGCTGGGACTTGAAGCCGGCGAAGGAGCCGAAGGACTCGGTGATCGCGTCCGCGAGGTCGCCGACACCGTCCGCGGCCAGCGGCTCCCCGCCGCCGTCACCGGTCATGTTGTGCCAGTAGATCGAGTGCAGGATGTGGCCGGACAGGTGGAAGGCGAGGTTCTTCTGGAGGCCGTTGATCGCTCCCCACGCCTCCTTGTCCCGCGCCTCCGCCAGCTGCTCCAGGGTGTCGTTGGCGCCCTTGACGTACGCGGCGTGGTGCTTGTCGTGGTGGAGCTCGATGATCTGCGGATTGATGACCGGTTCGAGCGCGGCGTAGTCGTACGGGAGTTCCGGGAGCGTGTACGTGGCCATTGGTTTCGAACCCTCCAACTGCTGACAAGTTGTTATTGCAACCTCTATGCAAGAGCAGGCTAGCAGCAGGAATGCGAAACACCGGGTCGCCCTTCGGCTCGGGACCCGGTGTTTCGTACGGCTCTGCAAGGGTTCGGCTCAGGCTCCCGCGCGCCGCCGGCGTACGGCCCCGACCACCGCCAGGGCCACCGTCAGCGCACCCGACGCCAGGAGCTGGTCGCGGGTGGAGGGCTGGCGGAGCATCAGGACGAAGATGCCGGCCATGGCGAGCAGCGCCACCACCGTCAGCCCCGGGAACAGCCACATCCGCACCACCAGCTTCTCCGGCGCCTCGCGCTCAAGACGCGCGCGCAGGACGAGCTGGGAGACGGCGATGAAGATCCAGACGACCAGGATCACCGCACCGGTCATGTTCAGCAGCCAGGGGAAGACGTCGTCCGGCCGCCAGTAGCTCAGCAGCACGCAGAGGAAGCCGAAGACCGACGAGACCAGGACCGCCGTGCGCGGCACCCCGCCGGAGACCCGGCCCAGCCGCTTCGGGCCCTGGCCGCGCGCCACCAGCGAGCAGGCCATGCGCGAGGCGCCGTAGATGTTGGCGTTCATCGCGGAGAGCAGGGCCACCAGGATGACCACGTTCATGATCTGCGCCGCCTGCCCGATGCCGAGGTGGTCCAGCGCCGCGTAGAACGGCCCCACCTCGACCACCTTCGGGTCGTCCCAGGGCACCAGCGTGACGACGACCGCCATCGAGCCCACGTAGAACAGCGCGATCCGCCACATCGCCGTCCGCACGGCCTTCGCGACGCCCCGCACCGGGTTCTCGGACTCGGCGGCGGCGATGGTGACCGTCTCCAGGCCGCCGTACGCGAAGACGGAGGCGAGCAGTCCGATGACCAGGCCGTCCGGGCCGTTCGGCAGGAAGCCGCCCTCGCCGCTGAGATTGGCGGTACCCGGCGCGTCCGTGCCCGGCAGCACGCCCAGCACCGCCAGCACGCCCAGCACCAGGAACAGCGTGATCGCGGTGACCTTGAGTGCGGCGAACCAGAACTCGAACTCGCCGAACTTGGCCACCGAGGCCAGGTTCGTCCCCAGGAACACCACCATGAACAGCGCCACCCAGGCCCACTCCGGGGTCCCCGGCAGCCAGCCCGTCACGATCTTGGCCGCGCCGATCCCCTCCAGGCCGACGGCCGTGCAGAGCAGCACCCAGAACGCCCAGCCCGCCGTGAACCCGGCCCACGGTCCGATCGCCCGCTCCGCGTGCACGGAGAACGAGCCGGACGCCGGATTGGCCGCCGACATCTCGCCGAGCATCCGCATCACGAGCATCACCAGCAGCCCCGAGACCGCGTACGCGATGACGATCGAGGGGCCCGCGGCGGCGATGCCCGCGCCGGAGCCGACGAAGAGCCCGGCGCCGATGACACCGCCCAGGGCGATCATCGAGAGATGGCGCTGCTTCAGCCCGTGCGACAGGGGTGAGTCGGGGCCGGTGTCCGGCGCGGTGGCCGGGGAGCCGGTGGGGGAGGGCGCGGAGGTCCGGGACATGGACAGGCTCTGTTCGGTCGGTGAGACGGGGACTCTTCCCAGTCTGGACATGTGATCCGCTCGCCGGTAACCACCGTCCGCTATACGGTCACCGGGTCCACACCGGGCGCGCACGCGGCGGCGGGCGGTGGGCCACCGTCACGTACCGGGCTTTTAGAGGGAGTTCACAGTCCCGGTTCCACGCGCCTTCCCGACCCGCCCCGGACGTATCCCCGTTCACCTCAGTGACCAGCATCACGCTCCGCGATGATTGCGCCACCCTCCTTGTGTGAATCCCACCAACGCCCCGATCGCCGCTTTGTGGGCCGCTGATGGTGATCGGGCGCTGTCCGGTCGGATAGCGTCACGGTCAGTCCGTCCCGACCCTCACCCCCGCGGAGTCCCCGATGAGCACTGCTGCCGCCCCCGCCCGCACCGGAGCGGTCCTCGCCGACCTGCTGCCCGCCGCCCGGCACCGCTACGCCGTGGACACCGCCCTGGTGCTCGGCGGCGCCGCGCTCACCGGCATAGCCGCCCAGATCGCCGTGCCGGTCCCGGGCTCCCCGGTCCCGGTGACCGGCCAGACCTTCGCGGCCCTCCTCGTCGGCACCGCGCTCGGCGCCCGCCGCGGCTTCCTCTCCCTCGCCGTCTACGCCCTCGTCGGCATGGCGGGCATGCCGTGGTTCTCGGCCGGCAGCTCCGGCGCGGGCGGCGCCTCCTTCGGCTACGTGCTCGGCATGCTCCTGGCCGCCACCGTCGTCGGCGGTCTGGCCCGGCGCGGCGGCGACCGCTCGGCGCTGCGCACGGCCGGGACGATGGTCCTCGGCTCGGCGGTCGTCTACGCGGTCGGCGTGCCGTACCTGGCGCTGTCCACCGGCATGTCGGCGAGCGCCGCGATCGCCGCGGGCCTGACGCCGTTCCTGCTCGGCGACGCGCTGAAGGCGGCGCTGGCCATGGGCGCGCTGCCGGCCTCCTGGAAGCTCCTGGGCCGCCGGGGCTGACGCCGTACACCCCGTCGTGGGGG
>NZ_JBMNDO010000211.1:0-6256 GCF_052542855.1 Streptomyces sp. SAS_281 | reverse complement strand
CCCCCCCCCCCCCCCCCCGGCCGTACGTCTGCGGCGACCACGCGCTCAGCGCGTGTCCCGAAGCGCCGAGGTGAGCATGCCGGTCAGCCAGTCCTCGTAGGCGTCGGCGTCCCAGCCCCGGGCGGCGGTGAGCTGGGTGTACAGATGGGGGCCGGTCAGGGCCCACCAGGAGTCGGCCAGGCGGGCCGTGTCCACATCCGGGGGCAGGACGTCCGTCCGGGCGAGGTGGGTGATGAAGGCGGTCACTCCGGTCAGGCGTTCCTCCTCGCTTGCGGAGAGGACCTGGCCGACCTCGGGGCCGGCCTGGGCGAGGAGCGCGGACAGGGCGGCGAGGCGTTCGTGGACGCCGCGGACGAACGCGGCGTACAGGCGGAGCTTGGTGCGGGCGTCGCGCGTGGCCAGGACGGCCTGGAGCTGAGGGCGCTCGGCCATGGCGAGGGGCTCGTCGTCCCCGGCCAGTGTGACGTCCCACAGTGCCTTGAGCAGTCCGGGTTTGCCGCCGAACGCTTTGTAGAGGGTCTCGGGGGAGACGCCGGCGCGCTCGGCCACCGCGCGGATGGTGGTGGCCCGGTAGCCGTCGCGGAGCAGCAGTTCACGGCACGCCGCCAGGATCGCGGCGCGGTTGCGGCGTGCGGCCTCCTGCCGGCGCCCCGAATCGTATGGTCTGCGCGGCGTCCCGCTGGGCATCTCGCTCGCCTCCCTCATCCATTACAGTCGACTGTATCGAAATGTGTCCGTCTCCGCTCCGGAGGACCGCATGAACCGCTCCACCCTCTCCGACCGGCGCGTCGCCCCCGGCGTGGACCGCCTCGGTGACGACGTCGTCAACTTCTACCTGGTCGAGGAGCCCGATGGTCTGGTTCTTGTCGACGCGGGGTTGCCGGGCCACCTCGATCAACTGCGCGCACACCTGGCAGGCTCCGGCCGCTCCCTGGCCGACATCCGCGCCGTGCTCCTGACGCACGGACACCCCGATCACACCGGCCTGGCCCCCGCCCTCCGGCAGGCGGGCGCAGACATCTGGGTCCACGAGGGCGACGCGGCGATCCTGCGCGACGGCCCGCGCAGTGCCATGCGCCACGCCAAACCGGAACGCTCGATGCTGCCCTACCTCCTGCGTCGGCCCGCGGCGATCGGCACCCCGTTGCACCTCGCCCGCGCGGGTGCGTTCACCGCTCCCGCCACTCCCGGTGTACGCACCTTCGGCGCCGACGGGCGGCTGGAGGACGTCCCCGGCGCACCGAGGGCCGTCCTGCTGCCCGGCCACACCCCGGGCAGCGCCGGATACCTGTTCCCCGCCCGGGGGCTGCTCTTCACCGGCGACGCCCTGGTCACCCAGGACGGCCTGACCGGCCACACCGGCCCGGCCCTGGTCTGTCGCGGCTTCACCCACGACAGCCGCGCCGCCCTGACCTCGCTCGACCGGCTGGACGAACTCACCGGGGCGACCCTGCTCCTCCCCGGCCACGGCCTGCCCCTCACCGGCGACGTCCGCACGGCCACCGGCCGGGCCCGGGAGACCGGCGCACGCTGAACACGCGGTGGCGCCGGCCTCAGGACAGCGGCCGGTACGGCGTCACCTCTTCGGTGTGGATCACGGCGTCGAACCAGGTGGTGAGCGAGGCGCCGGACATGTGGTGGGAGTCGTCGTGCCGGGGGTCGTACGTCGGGCCGATCAAGCGTGTCCGGGTCGGGGCGTCCAGGACGCGGCGCACCGGCTCGGGGCGGGGGAGGGCCAGGTCCAGGAGGTACGCCGGCCTGTTTCCGGCGGCCGCGCTCAGTGTGCTGTCCACGAAGTCCGGGCTCGGTGCGGGCAGGGCTTGGCCTATCGAACCGTGCGCCACGGTCAGGCCGATGGAACGGAAGCCCGTTCCCATGCGCTCACGCAGGTAACCGCCCATGTTCTGGTGCGTTTGCGGGGGTGCGGAGGGGGATACGGACACGGTGCGCGGGTTGCCGATGGCGGTGTGCGCCATGCCGCCCCAGTAGACGACCTTGTCTCCCGTGTGCCGCTGCCACCAGGCCGCGCCGTCGGCGAGTGCGCGTTCCGCTTCCGCCAGGGCGCTTGCCTGTGCGGCCGGTGGCTCCGCGAGACGTACCGGGTCGTCCGGGTGGCGCTCGTTGTACGACCGCATCCACCGGACGAGGT
Organism: Streptomyces sp. SAS_281; assembly: GCF_052542855.1. NCBI lineage: Bacteria > Bacillati > Actinomycetota > Actinomycetes > Kitasatosporales > Streptomycetaceae > Streptomyces > Streptomyces sp. SAS_281. Next base: position 4,107 of record NZ_JBMNDO010000211.1, on the reverse strand, counting down.
CGAGGATTTCGGCGGTCCGCCAGAACGCCCGCGCCTCCGCCAGCATGGCTGCCGGGTCTCCCTCGCCGGTGGCCACGTACCCCGCCAGGCCGAGCCGGCCGGGGTCGTCGCCCTCCAGGACGACGCTCCGGAACCCCTCCTCCTCCACCAGCAGGCGCACGATCCGGTGCGCCGTCACCGACAGTTCGCGCGTCTGCCGGGTGGCGGCGCCCAGCGCCACGATCTTCGCGTCGCGCACCAGCGGGGCCAGCGGGCGCAGGTCGTCCAACGGCTCGTCCGGCTTTCGCGCGGTGAGCGCGTGGGCGTTCTCCCTGATCCATTCCGTAGCTGTCTGCATGGGGGAGATCGTGTTGCTTCAAGCATGGTTGAGGTCAAGGGGCCGGTACCACCGTGCGCGTCAGTGGTACCGGCTTCCGGTTCTCGCCGCGTCAGCCGTGCTTGAGGTCGGTGACGAACTGCTGCCACGCGGCCGTTGCGAACACGACCGCCGGGCCGTCGGTGACCTTGGAGTCGCGGACGGGGACGATGTCGGGGATGCCGTCGAGGACTTCGAGGCAGTCGCCGCCGTCGCCGCCGCTGTACGTGGACTTGCGCCAGGTGGCGACCTCCACGCAGTTGCCGCCGTCGCCGCCGCTGTAGCTCGACTTGCACCAAATGGCCGTGGACAGGTCGTAGTTAGAACTGTTGTGCCTCATGCTCGTAATCCTCCGCCACCGACTCGATCAACGCCAGGGACGCTGCCGGTGAGAGCGCGCTGGCCACGACCAGATCGTAGGTGAGTTCGTACTGTCTGACCGTTGCCGGATCGTCCTGCAGACGGCCGATGCCCATGCCGTCCACGTAGGCGAGTGGTGGTTCGTCGGCGAACGACATGAGCTTGAGCGAGCCGGTCAGGGCTGCGTGGGCACCTGCGGAGAACGGCAGTACTTGCACGATGATCCGGTGCTGCCTTATCAACTCGGTGATGTGGCGCAGAGCTTCGGCCATGCATGCGGGCCCGCCAACCTTTCGACGTAACACCGCTTCGTCCAATACGGCCCACAACATCGGCTGTGTTGGATCGGCGAGGAGTCGTGTTCGGTCGAGACGCGCTGCCACCAGTTCATCGATCACGCACTCGACGGCTGTGGGCTGGTACTCCCGGAACACCGCTCGGGCGTATGCCTCCGTCTGCAACAGGCCCGGGATGAGCTGCGGCGCGTACTGCTTGATCTCTGTCGCCCGCGCCTCCGCCTCCGCTGCCTCCGCGAAGTGATCCGGGTACTTCGACTTCTCCAAGGCCGCACAGTTGCGCTTGAAGAAGCCGTCCGCGCTCAGGATCTCGTCGAACTTGATCGCCTGGTCCATCTGCATGCGGCGGTAGCCGTTCTCCAGCTGGCCGATGAAGGAGCCGCTGACGTACAGCAGCTCGCCCAGATCGGTCTGGGAGAGGCCCGCGCGTTCTCTTCGGTGGCGGAGTTCCGCACCCAGGAGGGCTCGGGGAGAGGAGGAGGGGTCGAGCTTCCTGGGACCTGGCATGACAACTCCCTGTTGCACACGTGCGTTTGTTGGGCCTGCGCCCCTTCCAGGCTAGCGAGAGAATCACCACTCTGGGTATGCATCGTCGTTACTCAGTGTGGAAGGAATGGATCATGACGACTACGGAACGGCGCAGAGCGGCAGTGGCGAAGATTCGGGAGGCCGAGGAGGTGGTGGCGTCGCTGAGAGAGGGCTTCGCGCGGGCCGGGGTGAAGCTGCCCTCGCTGCGGATCGACGCGGCCTCGTGCGCGGGTGACGACCCGGCGGTCCTGGTGGACCTGGGGCGCTGCAACCTCGCGGCTGCGCAGCAGCTCAGCAGGGTGCTGGCGGAGAAGGCGGCGGCCTCATGACGGACGGGGACGGCCCGGAGGCTTGTACGCCGGAGCCGGGGTCGTTCGCCGTGGACGTGCGGGACGGCCGGATCGGCCGGGTGATGGGGCGCGTGGGGCCGTACGTGCGGCTGCGGCCGCCGGGCGGTGGGCCGGCGTGGGACTGCCCGGCGGACTCCGTACGGCAGGCGACGCCGGGTGCGGTGCTGCGGGCGCGGGTGACGGAGATCAACCGGGAAGGGCAGTTGCCGAGGTGAGCGCGTGGGAGGCGGGCTTGGCTGCGGCGTCGTCTCCCTCGTGGGAGCGGCGGACGCGTGCGGGGCGGGACCTCGCGGCCTTCGCGGAGGTGCCGGAGGTCGCGGAGGCGTTGGTGCGGCTGCCGCTGGACGCCGAGGACACGGCGGTGACCCGGCGGACGGCGGAGGCCCTGGCCCGGATGGGGACGACGGCGGCGGTGCGGACGCTTGCTCGCGCGGTGGCCGGGGCGGACGACGGGCAGGCGGACCGGCTGGGGACGGGAGTGCTGGACGCACTCGCGGATGCGGACGCGCCGGACGTCGCGGCGGCCTGTGCGGCGCTCGCCGGGGACCGGGATGCGGCGGTCCGGCGGGGGCCGCTGAGATCGCCGCGTGGGCTGGGGGGAACGGCGCCCGGAGCGCCGGGAGTTAGCCTGCGGGGATGGTGACCATGGACATGGAAAGCGATGCGCACGTCGCCCTGCGGGCCGCGTCGGCGGGGGCGGCCGTGGTGCGCGAGATGTACGGGGCGTCGCTGGCGCGGTACGAGAAGGGCGGGGGTGACTTCGCCACGGCCGCCGACATCGCGGCGGAGGAGGCCGTCCTCGACGTGCTGCGCGCGGCCCGGCCCGATGACGCGGTGACGGGTGAGGAGAGCGGGGCCACGGGGGCGGCCGGGGCGGGTCGCCGGTGGCTGGTGGACCCGTTGTGCGGGACGCTCAACTATGCGGTGGGCAACATGCTCGTCGCGGTGAACGTCGCGCTGCGGGACGCCTCTTCCGGCATCGTGGCGGCGGCCTCGGCCGATCCGTTCAGCGGCGAGGTCTTCTGGACGGACGGGGCGGGCGCGTGGGCCCGGGGGGCGGACGGCCGGGATGAACGCCTCATACCCTCGGCGGAGTCCCGGCTGGTGGACCTGAACCTCGACCCGCCGTTCCCGCACGGGGCGGAGTTCCGGGCGGCGGAGCTGCTGGTCGCGCCGGAGTTCTCGGGGGGTGGCGCGGGGGCCGGCTTCCGCCCGCGAGTCGTCTCCAGCACGGTGGCCGTCGCGTGGGTGGCTGCGGGGCGCCGGGCCGCGTACATCACCGACGGCGGCCCCGGCCTGCGCCTGGACAGCGTCCACTTCGCGGCGGGCATCGCGCTCTGCGAGGCGGCGGGCTGCGTGGTGACGGGCGTCGACGGCCTGCCGGTGGACCGGGGCGCGGGCGGGTTGGTGGTGGCTGCGGACCGGGAGACGCATGGGGCGCTGCTGGGGCTGGTCCAGAGGCAACGGTGAGCGGCGCTCGGTGCGTCGCTCACACGAACGTGGGACGCTGAGGAATGCGGCCCCGTGCCGTTAAACCGCCGATCTACGCTCCCCGGACAGGCTTCAGAAGAAGGGACCCGCGATGACCGCCGCGATGGTCGAACACCAGCAGGACCCTGAAGGCCGCCAGTGGGACTACCTCCTGCGCACCTGGCAGGAGCTGGACGTGCCCGAGGGGTGGCGCGCCGAGATCGACGAAGGGCAGATCGTCTTGGTACCGCCGCCGCACGCGCATCACAACGGGATCGCCGCCAAGGTGCAGCGCTGCCTCTACGGGAATCTGCCCGACGTACTGGAGATCTACCAGACGCTGGGCGTGCACGTCGCCCCGCTCGACAAGCTCTACGTCCCCGACCTCGTGGTGATGCCGTCCGAGCTGATCGACGCCGCCGATCCCGACGTCAGCGCCCCCATGGACGCCTCCGAAGCATTGCTCGTCGTGGAGATCACCTCGAAGGGCAATGCCCGCGAGGACCGTACGAAGAAGTACCGCGCCTACGCCCGGGCCGGGGTGCCGATGTACCTGCTGATCGACCGGTTCGACACCCGGGGCGCCATGGCCACCCTGTTCACGGAGCCGGGCGAGCACGGCACGTACAAGCACTCCGACGCGGTGCCGTTCGGTAAGCCGCTCGCGCTTCCCGCGCCGTTCGACGTCACGCTGCCCACGGACGGCTTTCCGGTCTGAGGCGTACAGCAAAGCGGGGGCACCCCTCGT
>NZ_JBMNDO010000210.1:0-6264 GCF_052542855.1 Streptomyces sp. SAS_281 | reverse complement strand
CCCCCCCCCCCCCCCCCCCCCCCGGCGCGGCTGCATCGCGATCCGCGGGTTGACCGGCACCACCTCGAAGTTCCGGATCGTGACGCCCACCCGCCCGAAGAGGCTGTCGGGGCCCGAGACGAACACCTTGGCCACGCCCGCGTTCTGCAGCGTCGTCACCACGTCCGGCCAGCGGACCGGCTGCACGAACCCGTCCAGGAGCATCGCGCGGACCTCCGCACCGGTGGTGAGGACGCGGCCGTCCTGGTCGGCGACGACCGGCAGAACCGGGTCGGTGAAGTGCAGCTGGGAGAAGATGTCCTGCTCCACGCGGTCACGCAGCGGGCCGAAGGCGCTCGAGTGCATGGGCGGGCGCATGGTGTAGAGCGGTAGGCCGCCCAGGGCGCGCACCCGTGACTGCAGCCAATCGAGCCGGCCCTCGCGCAGCGACAGCATGAAGAAGTCGTGGTCGACGTAGCAGGAGACGTCGTACCACTCGCCCTGCTCGTCGAGCTCGGCGAGGATCTTCGCCAGCTCCCCCTCGCCCGTGCGGGCGAACGAGTGCGTCACGATGTCGCGGTGGGCGACGGCGAAGTAGTCCTCCAGGGCGCGTGCCCAACGGGCGGTCATGTCCACCGCCTCCTCGAACGGCAGCGCGCCGGAGTGGACCGCGGCCGCCTTGCCGCCGAAGCTCGGCCCCACACACAGGGCCGGGCTCATTCCCATCGAATCCGCCGCCCATTCTGCCAGGGCGAGGCAGTTGACCAGAAATGAGACCTGCGCGGGTTCGCTGTAATCTCCCTCGGCCTCCCGGAAGCGGTCCACGAGGGAATAGCCGAGAACATCGTTGGCGATGGAAACGAGATTTCGGGCGCCGGGGTTCACCATCATGAACTTGGCCACGTCCTCGAACGGGCAGGGACCCATTCCCGGAAATATGATGGCGGTGCCGGGCTGCGGAGCACTCTCCATTTCCCTCTCCCCCTCCTTTATGGTGATCGACAGCCTGTCATTCCCGGCCAGTCTGTGCCGAAGGGGTCGCTGCCAGTACCCCTAGCGACCCCTACCGGTACGACCCCTCCCCCGCCTCAACGGGTCAGCGCAGGTCCCGCAGATACTCCGTCATGATCTTGTTGAAGAGTTCCGGCTCCTCCAGGTGCGGAAGGTGACTGGAATTCTCGAGGATCTCCCACCGCACGTCCGGGATGAGGTCCTGGAACGGCTGGACGGTGGCCGGAGTGGCCTCGTCGTGCCGGCCCGAGATGAGCAGTGTCGGCACCTGGATGTCCGGGCAGCAGTCCTCCACCGACCAGTCGCGCAGGGTCCCGATGACGTGGAACTCGGTCGGGCCGTTCATGGTGTAGTACACCGTCGGGTCGTTGTAGACCTCGTAGAACGAGGCCAGGTAGTCCCGCGGCCACGGCTTGAGCAGACACACGTGCCGCTCGTAGAAGACCCGCATGGCCTGGTGGTACTCGTCGTCCTCGGTGGTGCCCGCGGCCTCGTGCCGCCGAAGCGTCTCGTCGACGCCCGGGGGCAGCTCCGCCCGCAGCCGGTCCATCTCCTGCCGCCACAGGCGGTACGAGGCCGGCGAGTTGGCGATGACGAGACCGCGGAGCCCGGCGGGCCGGGCGGCCGCGTGCCGGGCGACCAGCATGCCGCCCCAGGACTGCCCGTACAGGACGTAGTTGTCGGCTATGCCCAGCCGCTGGAGCAGATTGTCGAGCTCGGCCAGGAACAGCTCCACCGTCCAGAAGTCCGCGCCGCGGTCCGGCAGATGGGTGGAGCCCCCGTTGCCCAGCTGGTCGTAGTGGACGACCGGCCAGCCCGCCTCGGCGAGCGCGGTCAGGCTCAGCAGGTAGTCGTGTGTGCTGCCGGGGCCGCCGTGCACGACGACGATCGGCGGCCGCCCGGAGGACAGGTCCCCCGTGACGCGGTACCAGGTCTCGTACTCCCCGAAGGGGACCGTCCCCTTGGTGGTGGGTGCCAGAGTCACTTGTGTCGCCTCAATCCGTTCAGTTCACCGAAGTCAGCCAGTCGGAGATCAGTGCGGCCGTGTCGGCCGCCCGCTCCTCGATGATCGTGAAGTGGTTCGCCCGCGCCTCGACGACGTGGTGGCCGGGGTGCCAGGGCTGCGCCCGCCAGGAGGTGTCGTCCGACGTGTCTCCGGCCGGCGCTTCGAAGGGTTCGGTGGCCTGCGCCAGGAGAACCGGTGCCTCGATGCGTCCCGGTACGACATCCGACAGGACCCTGCCCCAGCCCGCCATGGCGGACAGCCGCGCGTCGTCGAAGCCGCCGAACGCCGACTCCTTGGCGAGCAGACCGTGCGCCAGGGCGTCCAGCGACACGCCCGCCGCCCCGGAGTCCATACGGTAGCTGTCCAGCAGGACCACCCCGGCGGCGGTGACGCCGAGTTCGCTCTCCAGGTACGCGGCGGTCGCATGGGCCAGCGTGCCGCCCGAGGAGTAGCCGACCAGCACGAACGGCTCGCCCTCGGCCGCTGCCAGCACTCCGTGCGCCACGGCCTCGACAGCGGCCCGCACGGTGCCCGGCAGCGGCTCACCGGCCACGAAGCCCGGCAGCGGAACCACCGATACGTGCCGGTCGCCGCGGAACGCGGCCGCCAGCCGGGCGTACTGGGCCGGGCCACCGGTCGCCATCGGGGTGCTGACGCAGATCAGCCGCGGCGTGCCCGCTCCGTCGGCCAGCCGTACCGGGGCTGCGGGCCGGTCCAGCTCCGCCGCCGAACCGAACGTCGGACGGATGTCCGCGAAGGTGCGCAGCAGATCGAAGCCCTTGTCCATCCGCCCGGCCTCGGCCGCCGCGCGCAGCAGTGTGCTCAGCGCCCCCGTTCCGCCGCCGGCCGGCTGCTCCCGCCCGGGCCGTCCGCCCGCGCCGGCCGCGTCCGGCCCCGCCGCGAGTTCGGCGAGCAGGTGCCGGGCGAGCTGCGCCGGCGTCTTGTTGTCGAACACGGCGGTCGGGGAGAGCCGCAGGCCGGTCGCCTGGTTGAGGCCGTTGCGAAGCTCCAGTGACGTCAGCGAGTCGAAGCCCGACTCCAGGAAGTCCCGCTCCGGGTCGACCGCGTCGGCGCCGCTGTGGCCCAGGACGTCCGCCGCCTGCTCCAGCACGACGCGCAGCAGCAGCGTCTCCCGCGCCTTCTCGTCCAGCCCGGCGAGCCGGTCGTGCACGGACACCTGTGCCGGGGCGGGCCCGGCCGGGCGGCGCCTGACCGCCGGCACCAGGCCGCGCAGCAGGGGCGGCAGTTCCGCACCCGCCAGGGCCAGGACCGACAGGTCGAGGCCGACCGGCAGCACCACCGGCGACTGGGCCGTGATCGCCGTGTCGAACAACGCGAGACCCCGCTCGACCGAGAGCTCGTCGATCCCGCGCCGGCTCATCCGCTGCCGGTCGTGATCGCTCAGCGTGCCGGCCATGCCCACGTTCCTCGACCAGGCGCCCCAGCCGAGCGAGACGCCCGGGAGACCGTTCGCGCGCCGGTGGGTGGCGAAGGCGTCGAGGAACGCGTTGGCGGCCGAGTAGCCCGCCTGACCCGCGTTGCCGAACACGCCGGCCATGGAGGAGAACAGCACGAAGGCCGTCAGGTCCATGTCCCGGGTCAGCTCGTGGAGGTGGAGCACGGCGTCCGCCTTGGCACGCAGACTCGCCTCGACCTGGGCCGGGGTCAGGCGGCCGATCACACCGTCGTCCAGTACGCCCGCCGCGTGCACCACACCGGTCAGCGGGTGCTCGGCCGCGATGCCCTCCAGCACGGCGGCGAGCTGCTCACGGTCACCCGCGTCGGCCGCGACGGCCCGGACGTCCGCGCCGAGCGCCGTCAACTCCTCCACCAGTCGCGGCACTCCGTCCGCGGCCGCGCCGCGCCGACTCGTCAGCACCAGGTGCCGGACACCATGAGCGGTCACCAGGTGGCGAGCCACCAGCCCGCCGAGCGTGCCCGAGGCGCCGGTGACCAGGACCGTACCGCTCCCGTCGAAACCGGTGGGCAGGACCGGCTCGGCGGGGACCCGGGCCAGTCGCGCCGCGTGCGCGACACCCCCGCGGACCGCCACCTGCGGCTCCCCGGCGGTGACCAGGGCGATCAGCTCCGCGTCCACCGCGGTGCCCTGCTCCAGATCTGCCAGCAGGATCCGGCCGGGGTTCTCCAGCTGCGCCGCGCGCACCAGCCCCCATACGGCCGCCCCCGCCAGGTCCCGCACGTCCTCGCCGCCCCGGGCGACGGCACCCCGCGTGAGCACCAGCAGCCGGGTACCGGCGTACCGGTCGTCGGACAGATACGACTGGATCCGTTCCAGTACGTGGCAGGTGCGGGCGTGCACGGCTTCGGCGTCGTTGCCCGGGGCGCTCGGCAGGAGCAGCAGGTCCGGCAGCGGACCGGCCGTCTCATCGCCCCACTCCGCCCAGGAGGGGGTGCGCTCGGCACCGCCGGCGGCTGCCGGGAGCGGGTGCCACTCGACCTGGTAGAGATCGTCGTGGTGGACCGCGGCCCCCGCCTTGCCGAGTTGCTCCAGCGATACGGGCCGGGAGACCACGGACCCCGCCTCCAGAACCGGGCGTCCGGCGCTGTCGGCCACGGCGAGCGCGATGCCCTCGTCCGTCGGGGTCAGGCGTACGCGCACGGCGGCGGCACCGGCCGCGTGGAGAGCCACGTCGACCCAGGCGAAGGGCAGGACGGCGCCCGAGCCGCCCGGCGCGTCCTCGTGGACCAGCGCGGCGTGCGTGGCCGCGTCCAGCAGAGCCGGGTGCAGACCGAACCGCTCGGCGTCGGCCTGCGCCTCCTCGGGCAGCGTGATCTCGGCGAAGACCTCCTCACCCAGGGTCCAGGCGGCCGTCAGCCCCTGGAACACCGGGCCGTATCCGTAACCCCTGCCGTGCAGCACGGCGTAGGCGTCCGTCACGTCCATGGGCTCGGCGCCCACGGGCGGCCACTGCGCCAGATCGAACTCCGGCCGGCGCGCCTCCCGGGCCAGCACGCCCTGCGCGTGGAGCGTCCACACGGCGTCCGACGCGTCCTGGGCACGGGAGTAGATGCTCAGCGAGCGGCGGCCCGCTTCGTCGGCGGCCGCCACGACCACCTGGATCTGCGTGCTCCTGTGCTCTGGAAGGGCCAGCGGCGCCTGCAGGGTGAGTTCCTCCAGCAGCTCACAGCCGACCTGGTCACCCGCACGCACGGCCAGCTCGACGAAGCCGGTGGCCGGGAAGAGGATCGTCTCCCCCAGCCGGTGGTCGCCCAGCCAGGGCTGCGCGGCCGGCGAGAGCCGCCCCGTCAGGATGCGGCCGCCGTCACCCGGTACTTCGACGACAGCACCCAGCAGCGGGTGCTCGGCGTCGGCGAGGCCCAGGGAGGGCGCGTCTCCGGCCTTGGCGGGCGAGTGGGCCCAGTAGTGCTTGCGCTGGAAGGCGTAGGTGGGCAGGTCGGTGGTGCGGGCGGAGGTGCCCGCGAAGTACGCCCGCCAGTCGACCTTCACCCCCCGGGCATACAGCCGCCCGATGCCCGTGAGCAGCTCCACGACCTCGTCACGGTCACGACGCTGCACCGCTACGAACGCCACCTCATCGACATCACCGTCACCGTCCTCGTTCGCGGTGACGCACTCGGTACCCATCGGCACCAGCGCGGCATCCGGACCCAACTCCACGAACGCCGTCACACCACGACCCGCCAACGTCCCCACCGCATCCGCGAACCGCACCGGCCGGCGCACCTGATCGACCCAGTACTCGGCCGTCGACCACTCCCCTTCCACCGCGAGACCGGTGACCGTGGAAACCGCCGCCACCCGCGCCCGCTCGTAGGTCACAGACTCGGCGACCTCACGGAACTCCTCCAGCATCGGCTCCATCAACGCCGAGTGGAACGCATGCGACACCGCCAGCCGCTTCGTCTTGCACCCCTGAGCGGCCAACTCCTCCGCCACCCGAACGACCTCGGCCTCAACGCCGGAGACCACCACGGACGACGGCCCGTTGACTGCGGCAATACCCACACCATCACGCAAGAGCGGCAGCACGTCCGCCTCGGCGGCCTGCACGGCCACCATCGCACCGCCCTCGGGCAACGCCTGCATCAACCGCCCACGCGCAGCCACCAACGTTGCCGCATCCTCCAGCGACAACACACCTGCCACATGGGCCGCCGCCAGCTCACCGATCGAGTGCCCCGCCACTACATCCGGACGGACACCCCACGACTCCACCAGCCGGAACAACGCCACCTCAACAGCGAACAACCCGGCCTGCGCATACATCGTCCGGTTCAACGCCGCA